>WRNG01000001.1 GCA_009776735.1 Dehalococcoidia bacterium
AGACCCCATCTCGGGCTAGAGATGAAAACCCCATTATCTTATGTCAGTCAGGAGGGATGACTGGTAGATATTTACGGAGAATATTTCGAAAACTTTAATTCCGTTGTTAAAGCTGGTATGATATGAGCTTATTTCTCAAAACCGCTTCTTAAGTGTGAACAAAAAAATGAAAGCTGTTATATTAGTAGGCGGGCTAGGAACAAGGTTAAGGCCATTAACTTGGAACACTCCCAAATCCTTAGTTCCTGTTCTCAATCGACCATTCCTGGAGTATGTTTTGCGACATCTCAAAGAACAGGGTATAGATGAGATTGTGCTGGCGCTTTCCAATCTCGCTGTTCCCATCAAAGAGTGTTTCGGTAATGGGCACCATCTTGGGGTCAAACTCGTCTATGTCGTGGAAGAATCGGCGCTTGGCACTGCCGGCGCATTTAAGAACGCCTCTGAATTGTTAACCGACACTTTCTTCGTTTTAAACGGCGACGTCTTTTCTCTCCTTGACTTTCACTCTATGCTAGAATTCCATAAACGACAAAACTCTCTGGTTACCATTGCCACCATCCCTGTCGATGATCCAACACCCTTTGGGCTGGTAGAAACTGCCCCCGATAAACGTATAACTCGATTCTTAGAAAAACCTATGCCCATAGAAGTAACCACTAATTTCATCAATGCCGGCGCCTATATTCTTGAACCAAGCGTACTGGATTCCATCCCCTACGACACAACCTACAGTGCAGAAAAACAACTTTTTCCCAATCTACTGGCGAACAATGGCAGATTGTTCGCTTTCCCTTCAACAGGTTACTGGATTGATATTGGCAATCCACAAAAATATCGTGACTTAAATTTTGACCTGCTGTCTGGACAGGGAGATTGCGACTTCCATGGCAAACAAGAGGTTATAATCGGTGATGGTTGCCAAATCCACCCTCAGACCAAACTTGAGGGACCGGTTCTGGTGGGAGACAACTGTGTGATTGAGGAGGGTGCCGTCATTTCAGGACCGGTCGTCATCGGTAATAATTGCCATGTTGGAGAAAGAGCGTTTATTACTGACTCGATTATCTGGAACGAAACGACTATCGCAACCGGTTGCCGTTTCATTTCCAGTATTGCGGCAACCGGTTGTGAATTACAGGCTGGGAGTTGCGCCGAAAAGGCAATTCTGGCAGATTATGTTACACTTATTGAAAATTTCAGATTAACTTCTGGCTCGGTTATTGAGCCGCAACAAATTCTCGGATAACACTCAAAACAGGAGGAATGACATGACTACAATTGGTAATAACAGCGGAGAGAATCTTCATACCAATGAATTCGTATGGTCGCTTAAATGCTACCAAGCTCTCTACCGGCGTTCAATCGACGACCCGGAAGGGTTTTGGGCGGAGCAGGCCAGCGCTCTCACATGGGAGAAGACTTGGGATAAAGTGCTAGACTGGAACCCGCCTTATGGGCGCTGGTTTAAAGGAGGAAAACTTAATGCCTCCGTTCAGTGCGTTGATCGTCACGCTCAAAGCGAAAAGCGCCACAAAGTTGCGCTATACTGGGAGGGAGAAACCGGTGACACACGTACTATCACGTACAATGATCTCTTTATTGATGTCAACCGATTTGCGTCCGCTCTCAAAAAGATGGGGATTCAGAAAGGTGACCGTGTAGCCATTTATCTTCCCATGATACCTGAGTTAATCACTGCCATGTTGGCTTGCGCTCGCCTTGGGGCCATACATTGCGTGATATTCTCTGGTTTTAGCGCCCAAGCAATTGCGGATCGTGTTAACGACTCCAAAGCAAAACTTATTATCACTTCCAGCGGTGGCTACCGCCGCGGCAAGATACTGGCCTTGAAAGAAATTGTGGACGAAGCTGTCACAAAATGCCCCACCGTTGAGAAAGTTCTATTGGTAAAATACACCTCTCACAATCCACCGATAAATACCGAGAAGGATATTTGGTTGTCCGATATCCTTGATGGCGACGGCACTTATGTTAAGCCAGAATCGATGGACTCCACTGACCCTCTCTTTATCCTATACACCTCAGGCACTACCGGTACACCCAAAGGAATTTTGCATGGTACTGGTGGTTACTTACTGTATGCTTCCAAAACAATGCAGTGGGCCTTTAACCCCAGCCAAGAGTCGATTTACTGGTGCACAGCTGACGCCGGTTGGATTACCGGACATAGCTATTTGGTTTACGCCCCACTGGTTCTGGGTTTAACCTCGGTGATATACGAAGGCGCTCCTGACTTCCCTGCCATCGACCGCTGGTGGCAAATCATTGAGAAGTACAGAGTAAATATCTTTTATACATCTCCGACTGCGATACGCATGTTTATGCGTAATGGCGAAGAGTGGGTTACTAAGCATGACCTTTCCAGCGTACAAGTAATGGGCTCGGTGGGCGAAGCCATTAATCCTGAGGCTTGGCGCTGGTATTATAAATACATCGGTGCTGAAAACTGTCCTATTGTCGATACCTGGTGGCAAACAGAGACCGGCGGGTTTATGATCTCCCCATGCATCGGTATCCAAACATACCCTCTGAAACCGGGCTCCGCCACCTTCCCCATGCCCGGAGTTGACCCCGTTGTCCTTGATTCCAATGGTCAAGAAGCCGGACTCAATAAAACCGGTGTTATTGCCATTCGTAAACCTTGGCCGGGGATGCTGCTCGATGTGTATCAAAACGCTGAGTTGTATCAGAAAACTTACTGGTCGCGTTTCCCCGGATATTACGCGCCGGGTGATTTCTCCATGAAAGACGATGATGGCTATTGGTGGTTATTGGGACGCGCCGATGAAGTGATAAAAGTATCAGGGCATCGCATTAGTACCGCCGAACTTGAACATGCCATTGTGGGGCATAATGCCGTGGCTGAAGCCGCTGCCACCGCCAAACCGGATGAGGTCAAAGGCGAGGCTATCGTGTTGTTTGTCATTCTGCATGCCGGAAGCGTTGGCAGCACCGACCAGAAAAAAGAAATCATAAAATATATGCGCACCGCAATTGGAACTGTCGCTACACCTGATGATGTTATCTTTGTCGATAAATTGCCCAAAACGCGTTCCGGTAAAATTATGCGTCGCGTCTTAAAAGCGGTGGCATCTGGCACACCAATTGGCGATGTAACCACACTGGACGACCAAACTTCTGTGGAAGAAGTCATCGCGGCCTATGAAGAACTGAAAGCAGCCACCACCAAGTCTCTCCAAGGTTAGCTGGATTAACAGAATCTCAGAATGGAGTCCTGTCTATGTACAGGACTCCATTCTCGTTTAACAATTATCATTTGCCCTGCTAAAATTTGCCAAGGAAATAAATATGTTAGATCGCTTAGCTCAACTGGAAATACGTTATAACGATATTGAACTGGAAATGGCCAACCCTGATACGATTTCAGACGTTAAAAGGCTGCAAGAATTAGCCCAAGAACGCTCGGGAATTGAGGATGTCGTCGCTCTTTATCGACAGTATAAGAAAATTGAAAAACAGCATGAAGATACCTTGTATATGCTGGAAACTGAGACTGATGAAGAATTACGCACTATGGCCAAACAAGAACTAGTTCCGCTTGAAAGTGCGCTTGAACAGTTTTTGCATGAGCTTAAAATTGCCCTCCTGCCCCGCGATCCCAATGACCGACGTGACGTTATTGTCGAAATAAGAGCTGGTACAGGAGGCGATGAAGCTGGTATTTTTGCGGCAGATTTATTCCGCATGTATCTTCGTTACGCTCAAACACACAACTGGAGTACCGAAATAATTGATAAAAACGAATCGGCCATAGGCAGTCTCAAAGAAGTCGTTTTTGAGATTAAAGGCAAAGGAGCTTTCTCACGCTTAAAGTACGAACGTGGAGTCCACCGTGTTCAACGAGTACCAGTTACCGAATCTGGTGGGCGTATTCATACCTCGACTGCCACCGTCGCTGTTTTACCGGAAGCCGACGATGTAGAAATCGATATTAACCCATCTGATTTGCGCGTCGATATTTTCCATTCCGGCGGTGCCGGTGGACAAAACGTCAACAAAGTAGCTACTGCCGTCAGGTTGACTCATATCCCATCCGGATTAGTGGTAGTATGCCAAGATGAACGCTCTCAACTGCGTAATCGTCAAAAAGCCATGGCAGTACTGCGAGCGAGATTGCTTGAAGCCAAACAAGTTGAACATGAGAACGAAATTTCCTCTGAACGACGGACTCAAGTGGGAAACGCTGAGCGTGCTGAAAAAATCCGCACCTATAACTTTCCCCAAGACAGAGTTACTGATCACCGTATCGGCATTTCCATGCACAACCTACCTAAAATCATGGACGGGGGATTAGATGAATTGATTGATGCCGTCGCCGCCAGCGAGCAAGCCAAACTTCTTGAATCAGAACTAGTATGAAGTTAATCGAGGCTCTCAATTTTCTTCACCAACGTTTCAACTCCGCCGACATTGAAGAAGCCCAACTGGAATCGGAGTTACTGATTAGGCATGTGTTGGGTTATGATGCCGGTCAATTATTCCTGCACTACGAGCGAAAACTAACCTCTGCCGAAGAATCTTTGCTGCAGTCTTTTCTCTTCCGTCGTTTAAACGGAGAACCGCTGGCATATATTGTTGGACACCGCGAATTTTATGGATTGGAATTCTACCTAAACTCTCATGTACTGATTCCCCGTCCGGAAACCGAGCATCTGGTTGAAAAAGTTCTTGAGTTAGCTCAATTTCAGACGGAAACGACCATTGCCGATATCGGGACAGGAAGCGGGATTATTGCTGTCACACTAGCTCAATATTTACCTAAGGCAAAAATCTATGCCACTGATATTTCGCTTAAGGCCTTGGAAGTAGCTCGCAGTAACGCGTCACGTCACGCCGTTGACTCAAAGATTACATTTCTTAAAGGGGATCTTTTGAATCCACTGCCAGAAACCATCGACATTATTATTGCCAATTTACCTTATGTCAAATCAATGGATTGTCGGGACAGCTTTGAGCCACTGATTGCCTTGGACGGCGGAGTGGATGGACTTGAGGTTATTAAACGCCTTTGTGTGGCACTACCTGCCAAATTAAAGCCAGACGGGCAAGTGTTGCTTGAAATTGGGCAAGGGCAAGCGGAACAAGTTATTAACGCACTGCAAACAGTTCTGCCCAATATGCGCACCCAAACCATAAAAGACCTGTCAGGAATAGAAAGAATCGTCCATGGAGAGAATAACACACAGGCACCTCTAATTATGGACTACTGAACAGCCCAAAACTGGCACAAAAACGCGAGCATCTCAAGCTACTCTTTCTTGGCTACGGGGAATATCAAAAAGCTACTTTGGCATAGGCTTAACAGCATTACCTGAACCATTACTAACCGCAACGCTTGCTGTTTCCTCACTGAATGAATAACACTTCTCAATATGCTCCTTAGCGGGAGCTTTTGTCAGCCAACTGACAACCGGAACAATTACAAACCCAGACACAATAGCCAGCGCACCAGAGTTAATCGGCGATCGCAAAAATTCTGGGAAGCTATTTCTGAAAAGTATATTGGAAACCATTAGCCCCACGCTGAACACAAAGCAACACCATACCGAAATCTTGCTGGTGCGTTTCCAATAAAGACCAAATAGGAAAGGCCCGAGGAAAGAACCCGCTAGGGCACCCCAGGAGACACCCATTAAGTCAGCGATATAGGAAAATCGGTATTTGTCTTGGATTGCAGCTATGACAACAGAAAGAATAATAAAAACCACAATCAAAAAGCGCACACTAAACAGCGTCTGCCTATTATCCATTTTCTTGACTACATGCCCCCTGATAAAGTCCAGGGTTAAAGTTGACGAAGAGGACATCACCAAAGACGACAAAGTGGATATCGACGCCGCAAATACGAGAACAATGATGCCCCCAACCATGATGTCCGGAAATTTGGAAAGCATAGTAGGCACAATGGAATCGTACAAAGGAGTCCCGTTGGTATTGTAAAGCACTTCACTAGCGTATAACCTGCCGAAGCTTCCCAGAAAATAGCAACCACCGGCAACAATCAAAGCAAAAACAGTGGAAATTACCATACCTCGCGATATCGCTTTCTCCGATTTAATTGAATAGAATTTAGCCACCATTTGCGGCATTCCCCATGCGCCAAACGAAGTCAGCACAACTACGCATAGAAGATTAAAAGGTTCAGGCCCGAAAAATGATGTAAAAACCCCCGGCGCCACTGACGGGTCTGTAATATTTGCCAAGGAGGTTATGGCTGCCGTAAAACCACCATTATCATTCAAAACCGCTGCAACCACCGCCACAATGCCGACTATCATTATTATTCCCTGAATAAAATCATTCACCGCCGTGGCAAAGTAGCCCCCTGCAACCACATATATTGCCGTAATAATCGCCATCCCAATAACACAGTAGATAAAATCAATATTAAACGCCATCGAGAAAAGCAGAGAAAGGCCATTATATAAAGCCGCGGTATATGGAATAAGGAAAACAAAAACAATAACGGCCGCGCCAATTTTTAACCATTTCGAATTGTAACGAATACCGAAAAACTCCGGCATAGTGGTACTTTTAAGATGGCCAGTCATAATACGTGTACGCCGCCCAAGTATCACCCAAGCCAAAAGTGAACCGATGAAGGCGTTCCCCAAACCTATCCACACCGCCGCTGTTCCAAACTCCCAACCGAATTTACCGGCATAACCGATAAATACAACAGCTGAAAAATATGAAGCGCCATATGCAAAAGCCGACAGCCAAGGACCGACTGATCGTCCAGCCAAGACAAAGCCAGCCACACTTGAAGCCCGCTTGCGGAAATAGATCCCGACAAAAATTGTAATGGCAAAAAACAGTAACAACAATAGAATTTTTATTACCACTTGGAGCCCCCCTCTTTATTTTTCTAATTAAAAAATCGCCCTCGGAATTATATCCGAGGGCGATTTAATAACCGCGGTACCACCTCAGTTTCGCATAATCTCACGACCATGCACTCATCGGGTAACCATACCCACAATGTCATAACGGACACCACCCGTCGCATCCTACTTAACAGCGAAACAACTATCGCACCTGTTCAGAGCGAAGCTCCCGAGATGTATTCGTCAATCTGCGTTTCATCGGCTTACACCATCCGCCGACTCTCTTTGAAATCGCTGTGAAAGACTACTTATTCCCGATCATCACCTTTAAAACAATTGCAATTTATACATCAATAAAAACTGTTTGTCAAATATCCTTCTTGCACGGCTCCGCAAATTAATCCCCGGCAACGAAAATCGGTTCCGCAACAAACTACGCGGTATTGGAACCGCTCACAATAAACTGCCTGCAAGTTCTATTTGGAAGCCTCTTCTTTGGCTTTTTCGGCCTGCCTGTCGGCAATCACTTTTTGGGTAATATTGGCCGGGACTTCCTTGTAGTAAGCAAACTCCATACTGTATGTTCCGCGCCCTTGGGTAATACTTTTCAAATCAGTGGCATAACGGAGTACCTCAGCCATTGGAGCCTCGGCATCAATCACGTTAATCCCACCTTCCGGATTCATACCCATAACCTGTGCACGCTTAGTATTGAGATCGGACAGAATATCACCGGTAAAATCGTTGGGTACGGTTATCTTTAAATTAACAATTGGCTCAAGCAGGACCGGTCTGCCTTCCAGCATCCCCTGCTTGAGCGCCCCGGCGCCCGCGATTTTAAAACAGATTTCCGACGAATCGACAGGATGATAGCTTCCATCCACCAATATGCATTTTATGCCCACGACTGGGTAGCCAGCAAGCGCACCTTCTTTCAGCCCTTCCTGAATTCCTTTCTCAACAGCCGGAACATAGTTTTTGGGAACAGTACCGCCAACCACTTTATTCTCAAATTCGTTGGCAGCTCCTTGCGGTAATGGTTCAAAATTCATTACAACATGCCCATATTGGCCATGTCCACCGGTCTGTTTTTTATGCTTATACTCGGCATGGGAAGGTGCCGTAATACTCTCACGATAAGGAACTTTAGGGGTAACTAAATCGACACCTACACCAAATTTACTTTGCATTTTTTCACCGGCAACAGCCATCTGTGTATCACCCATCCCCGACAGAATCGTTTCATTGGTATCGGTATCACGTCTGATGTGCAGTGTCAGATCTTCCTCTGCCAAACGTGTCAATGCGGCTCCCATCTTATCAAGGTCAGCCTTTGTTTTAGGATAAACCGCAACACTATAAACAGGCTTGGGGAAAAGCAAAGATTCGAGTTTCACCGGCTGACTTTGCGCGCCGAGTGTGTCACCGGTAACAGTAACGTTGAGTTTAGCCACGCCACCAATATCGCCAGCTTCAATTTTGGCTACAGGGTTATGGGTTTTGCCTTGTACCAAGAATAACTGGCCGATCCGTTCGACAGCATTTTGATTAACATTGAAAACCTGTGAGTTGCTTTCAATTGTACCGGAATAAACACGGAAATAAGTCAGCTTACCAACATAGGGGTCAGCCGTGGTTTTGAAAACTAAAGCAGCAGGGCTGGAAGAGGATGCTACCACTACATCTTTGACGGAAGAATCCGCGGCAACGGCTATTTTGCGCTGCAATGGAGAAGGAAGATAGTTTATAATCGCTTCCATTAATTGCATCACGCCAATACCCGAAAGTGCCGAGCCGGCCATAATCGGAAAAATTTTCCCTTCTGAAACCGCTTTTTTAAGCCCAAGACTCATTTCATCTGAAGTAAGCTCTTCACCGCCCAAATATTTCTCCATGAGAGTATCATCGCTTTCTGCAATGGTTTCCATTAGTTTGTTTTGTAAAATTTTAGCCTGTTCGCTGAGTTCCGTTGGAAACGGAATTTCCTTGGATGGAAAATCGCTGTAGGCTTTCATGTACACAATATCGACGACACCACTGAAACTGGTATTGGCGCCTATGGGAATTTGAATCGGTAAACAATGGTTCCCAAAACGGGCTTGAAACTGTTCCACAGTTTTGAAAAAATTGGCGTTCTCACGGTCCATTTTATTAATGAAAATGAGGCGTGACTGCCCGACTTCCTGCGAATAATTCCAGTTAAGTTCGGTACCCACTTCAAGTCCGGATGCTGCCGAAGCTAAAATGACAGAGCTTTCAGAGACGCGTACAGAGGCTTTAACCTCGCCGACAAAATCCAAATACCCTGGTGTGTCAAGGATATTGACCTTGGTATCATGCCATTCATACGGCAACAGAGAAAGGTTAATCGAGATGTGGCGCTTGATTTCATCTGGATCAAAATCGGATACGGTATTTCCAGCCTCAATTTTACCCAACCGGGTGGTAGTGCCGGAAGCATAAAGCATAGCCTCAGCCAGCGTTGTCTTTCCAGCACTGTTATGTGACAGAAGCGCGACATTACGCATATTTTCCGGGGAGTACTGTTTCATATCAACCCTCTCTGTGTGCTAACAAGCTAACACAAATATTAAATTAACTAACGCCTACAAGGAGGCGGATTAGCCCAGATTGAATGCTTTTCTCTGTCATTAACCTTAAATAGTATTTATTTCATTAAACAGCCCCTAGACACGCCTCCATGGCATAGGAAAAGCATATTCAGCAGAAATACTTCCTACGTGAAAAATTTGAGAATAAACCATAGTACAACAATTATCAATAACGCGGCGACAGAAAACAGAACGATGCGTAACAGTTCTCGCGGGAGTTCAGCCATTCGCGCGTCCATCAATTCTTGGTTAGAGTCACTCTTGGCACTGACGACCCGACTCGGAGATACCGTTGTCACCACAACTTCCTCGACCGCTTCCATTTCCTTTTCGTTTACAGGAATGGCATCCTTGACTGCCGGAGCAGCCTTACTGTTATTCTTTGCTCTTCTTTGATGAATATTGCGAGCCATCTAAAACCCCTTCATTTTCTAAACCCGCACCATTCTATCTTGCTCGCGGGTGAGCTTTATTATACGCTTGGCGGACATGTTCTGTCGTCAAGTGAGTATAAATCTGAGTTGTAGCAATATTGGCGTGCCCCAATAATTCTTGAACCGAACGCAAATCAGCTCCGCCATTCAGCATATGAGTAGCAAAACTGTGCCGTAATATATGCGGTGTAACTTTTTTCTCAAGCCCGATTTTTTTGGCATAGCCTTTCATAATCTGCCACAGACCCTGGCGGGTAAGGCGTTCACCGCGTTGATTCACAAAAAAAGCCTTCTCAGTGACAGAGCGCACAAATTTGGGGCGTACTTCCTTGGCATAAACATCTAACGATTGCGCCGATTGCGGATATACCGGCACCAAACGCTCTTTTTTACCTTTGCCAAAGGGCCGCACGAAACCATTTTTGGTATCAATATCATCCACATTCAAACCAACAAGTTCTGAAACGCGCATGCCGGTAGCATAAAGGAGTTCAAGCATGGCCTTATCGCGTTTAGCCTCAGGAGAATTGATTTTTGCCGGTTGTTCAATAAGGGAGCGCGCTTGGCTGACCGTAAGCGTCTCCGGCAATTCCTTACCTACTTTGGGAGAACTGATATTCTCCGTGGGGTCAGTTTTAATGCGACCATCAGCTAATAGAAAAGCAAAAAAACTTTTGGCGGCCGCCACTTTTCGCGCTACCGTGGTAACCACATAACCCCGCTCTTTAAGGTTAAGCATATAACCTAGCATGGCGTTGTGGTCAAAAGAGTTCCACGATGAGTTTTTGTCTCCTCTGCCAAAGGTAACATCTTCAACAAAAGTCGCCAGCTGATTCAAATCATTGGCATAGGCAGCAGTTGTATTGGAAGAGAAACCTTTCTCCACACGGAGATGATTCAAAAAATTATCAATATCTTGTCTCACATGTCACCCCTTTGCAAATTGGCTATATTTTAACATAACGCGCCAAGATTGCAAGCGCTAACCACACAATTTTGCAGTAGTTTGCACACAAACTGTTGGCTTTCCTGCAAGGGCATGAGGCAAAGATGAGTATTCGTCAGTCTATGTGCTAGAATTGCTCTATGCTGTCAAGTACCAACACTCTACTTATTCGGGCAAAACAACTCCCTAACAAGCCTGGCGTCTACATCATGAAGAACGCTTCGGGAAAAATTATCTACGTGGGAAAAGCAGTCAACCTGCGTAATCGTGTCCAAAGCTATTTCATGAAAGGGTTGCGTGACCATAAAACAAACCAACTGGTAGCCAATGTGGTCGATTATGAGTTTTATCTAGTTTCGACAGAAGAAGAAGCCCTCGTGCTGGAGCTTAATTTAATAAAAAAATTCCGCCCCTATTTCAATATTCGCCTTAAAGACGATAAGGGATTCCCATATCTGAAAATTGATATGCAAGAAAAATGGCCACGTGTACAAATTGTGCGCAGCGTTTCGTCTGACGGAGCTCAATACTTCGGTCCTTTTGCCAACCAGCACTCTATTAAACGAGCGCTTGAAGTAGTGAAATCATTGTTCCCGTTTCGAAGCTGTGAAGGTAAGTTGCAAAGCCCTCTGCGTCGCCCTTGCTTAGAACACGATTTAAAACATTGTATCGCTCCCTGTAGCGGAAAAATCAATAGGGAAGAATACCTCGAAATAATCAACGGGCTCATCCTGTTCCTGGAAGGACGGCAGAAACAGCTTGAGAAACACCTGCTTCGCCAAATGCTACAAGCCTCCGCATTGCAGCAGTATGAACGTGCCGCTTGGCTTCGTGAACAGATTAAAACTTTACAACAGGCCATCTCTTGGCAAAAAATGGCTATTAAGGTAAACGGAAACAAAGACGTGGTAGCATTTATAACCGACCATGACCAAGCTATCGCGCAAGTTTTTTTTATACGGGAAGGGAAACTCAGTGGCCGCGAATCTTTCTCTCTAACCGGAGTGGAACAAGAGTCTCCGTCACAAATTATGACCAGCTTTCTGCAGCAATACTATTCTGCAAGTACCAGTATCCCACCTTTGATTCTGTTGCAGCACCCAGTATCGGAAAAATCCATTCTGCAAAGATGGCTCACATCACGTCGCGGAAGTGCGGTCAAACTGCGGGTACCAAAACAAGGCCCAGCAGCTGAGTTACTGCGAATCGCAGTTGAAAATGTGGCTAAAAGCCATGAACAATCACGCATAAAACATCTCTCACAGCCACAAACGTTAGAGGCCGCTTTGGAAGAACTCGTTACTATTCTCCATTTACCATCGCCACCAGAACGCATTGAAGGCTACGATATTTCAAACACTCAGGGAACTCAAGCAGTAGGAAGTATGGTAGTATTTGAAAACGGCAACCCTTCTCCTAGACACTACCGTAGATTCAGGATCAAAACCATTGAAGGGACCAACGATTATGCTATGTTGAGTGAGGTCCTCTATCGTCGCTTCGCCCATATCAACGCTACATCTGGAGCAAAAGACTGGGCTCACCCCGATTTAGTGCTAATTGACGGCGGTAAAGGACAACTCTCCGCCGCCCATAAAACCATGCAAGAGTGCGGTGTTGGCGGCATACCGCACCTGAGTTTAGCCAAAAAAAATGAGGAGGTATTCCTTGTCGGGAGTTCTAAATCAATTATTCTTCCGAAATCATCCCCCGGGCTTAAACTTTTACAAAGAATTCGTGATGAGGCTCACCGTTTTGCTATCGGATACCACAAGGCGATAAGGAAACGAGAATCAATCAATTCTGTTCTATGTGACGTACATGGTATTGGTCCCAAACGTCGTCAAGCGCTGCTCAAACGATTCGGCGCAATCAGCGGAGTGCGACAAGCCAGTATAGAAGAGTTGTCGCAAGTTAACGGCATCACCCCACACATTGCCCAAAGCATTAAGCAAATAGTGGGATGAGCAAACTCTTAGGTAATTATAGTTCGGAAATTAAAAACTCCAGCGCCTTACATACTCCGCTATTTTCAACCGTGTCCGTTATATAGTCAGCAATTTGCATTAGTTCCGGAACGGCATTCCTCATAGCTACCGGCATGCCTACCTTTTCCAATAAAGAAATATCATTATAACCATCACCAATAGCAATTATTGATGTACTTGGATACCCCCAATGGTTCAACAATTTGTTAAAAGCAAAACCTTTATTGATTTGAGGGTGCAATAAGTTGATGAAATCAACTTCTGGGAAAGCTGGTGAATTAGCTACGGAATACCCAAAACGATCACCAAAATGCTCCTTAAACTCTTTGACTTGCATCGCTTCTTCATCACTGTGAATCAGAAGCTCCGCCTTTAAAATCTCGGTCTTTCCAATTACTTCGTCATAATTAACGTTCGTAGGTGACAGGTGAAAGAAATCTTGTTGCATATTATCCGACCAATTTGGTCTTTCAGTAAAACAAACATCTTTGTCAAGATAATGTGAAAAGTTATTTGTAATTGAGTGTTCATCAAACCAAAATGCTCCGTTGGTATATAAGCTGAGATGTATGCCGTTCTGACGGCAGAACTCAACCGCTTCTCGTATGAGAGACTTATCGATAGCTTGGTAAAATAGCATACTCCTTATTTTCGGATTGGCAATTAAGGCACCATCATAGAAAACATGGAAAGTATGAACCCCAAGCTCTTCAATCACTGGCATGGTGGATTGCACGGTTCGCCCGGTGCATAAGACAATTACAAAACCAGGATGAATTTTATCTAAGCGTTTCAGTATATCTTTGTCTTTGTCAGTGATACGATTTTGGCTATCGACTAAAGTACCGTCAATATCAATAAATGCCATTCTATATTTCATGATCCCCCCACATCTTTTTGTGAATTGTTTTCTGCTCTCGCTCAACAAAAGCTAAATAAATTGTTTCTTTCAAATATTTTTGTTAAAAACGCAGTAGCAATAAGCCAACCTGCAATTATCCTCTCTCAATAATGAAGTGCAAAAAGAATTACATAAAGTACGCTAATCCAAACGCTCCAAAAAGCCCTATCAGTTACTCAGGTAGGCTACCTTTTTTCTTTTTGTTTTGAAAAATAAAGATAAAGGCAATTACAGCCATAACAATTATGACCCCAGTAATTATCAACACAGGTATAACAGGAAAATTCCATTTGTACCGAGCCGTTATCGTAAGGTTAGTTTCCACATTGGTAAAATTATTGCTCCAGCCAGTGAAAGTGTACCCATTGCGAACTGGATCATTTGGGGCTATTGCATCGCTACCGTATGGAACCAGTTGCGTATCTAACGCCGTTCCGTCAGAATCAACAAATATCACTGTGAGAATAATCTGAGAATACTGTGCTTTGATTGTAATATCTGCAGTTATATTTGTGAAAGAGCGATCCCAGTTGACAAAAACATAACCTTCTCTTATTGGGCTAACTGGTTCTTCCGCATTATTACCATAAATCACTACCTGTCTATCGATTATAGCATTATCCCAATCCACAACAGTTACTTCATGTGTAATCTGTTCCCACTGCGCAACATAAGTAACATCTCCTGATACCACTGCTGATAACTCAGGAGACCAGCCAATAAATCTCCAACCAGGCTCGCTGTATGTTATCGGAGCGGCTGGGGTAGGGTCATCAACGTAGATCTCTTCACTAGTCTGTGCGGAAAATGTGCCATGTGTGCCTGGCTGATAAGTTACTGCATACTTCGGGTCCTCCAGCCATTGTGCATAAAGGGTAGTTGCATTGAAAAGGTTCGGCGATGAGGCAGTATATGTAGTCCCACTACCATCTGCCAGCGTATTCCATCCAGAAAACATATGATGCGGGCGTGATGGGACAGCAGGTAAATTATTCCCGATAGGAGTATTCATCTCAACAGCTATTACGGTAACAAAAGTCTGGTCATTATTGTCATAATTCCACATGAACTCTACAATTGCCAATGACGTTCCGCTAGTATAGCTAATATCATAATTGTTATAGCCTTGAGTAAACGGCGTTGTCCATGTGACACTTTGGGCAATTTTTGAGTTATACAATGCGTCATCATACGGACTTCTATTGTATGCCCCAGAAGCTTTATTGCTAGCAAACACTGCATCCCCGCTTATTGTTATACTACTTAACTCAGTATCGTCCACCCAAATAGCGCCACCATCCACCAAAGCAAAATTATTTGCAATTATTCCACCTGACATATTGAACGTACCATCATATATGACAATCCCACCACCGTCATTCATGGCTTCATTTGCAGATATTTCGCCACCTGTCATGATGAAAGTAGCCCCATTAAACACCCCACCGCCATCAAAAGAACTATTGCCAGAAATCACACCAGAATACATGTTGAAAGTATTGTCAATATGGAATACCCCTCCTCCGCCTATTTCGGCACTGTTATCAGAGATTTTTCCTCCCCTTAAATTTATCGTCCCTCCACTAACAAGCCCTCCGCCTATAGCTGCAATATTCCCAGAAATCTCGCCTCCGTTGAAATTAAAGACCCCACTTTCAATGCACATTCCCCCGCCTATTGGTGCATAATTGTCCGAAATTTTACCACCGGACATCGTGATTGTTCCGAATAGGCTAAACAGACCACCAGCCAATCCTGAACTAACTGAGTTACCGCTTATTTCTCCACCTCTAATTAAACAAGTGCTTTCGTTGTATACCCCACCAGCAAAATAGTCGGCCGAGTTGTTTGATATCTTACCGCCCTCGACTGTGAACGTACCACAGTTTAGTACACCTCCACCACCTATCGCAGAATTCTCAGATATTTCACCCCCAGTCATCGCAAATCTGCCTCCATAATCAACAAAAACACCTCCACCGCCATCATCCGACCCTAAATTCCTGATTATCTTCCCGCTAGACATATAAAGACTACCAAGTGCCGATACATACACACCAGACCCTTTAGCTCCTGAGTTGTGCGTAACTGTGATACCATCAATTGTGAGTGTTCCTAATCCCGAAACAGTAATTGTAGGCATATTGTTGGCCCCAATTAGCTTATTGTTTCCAACCAAAACAATATCTTTTCCTGCTGTAATTGTAAGTGTTGTTCCAGCAGTTAACGTTATGTCGCTGGTTAATTCAATGACATACTGCTCAGTCGTGGGAGCACCATTGACTGCTTGTTTAAGAGCAACTTCCGTTGCCACAGTTAGATTTGCTTCAGCCGCGATTACAGCTGACGAACAAACCTGCAACCCCAACAAGAAAGTTGAAATAACAAGTGTACAACTTAATAAAAATGAAAAAACAACGGTTTTAACTTGTCTCATACCGAAACCCCTTTCTAACCACAATGTTCAAATCACTCAAGACTGCACTACATTATTGACAATGCACCTAAATCTGTCAAGCCAGCGCACGCTTTGCTTCTTCGTCTCCGACAAGTAGAAATGCAGGAAATATCATAGGCATGGAATATAATATTTTTGTGCCTAATAATTTTTGTCAAATATTTGCCAATATAAGTTGTGTATGGTTTTTTGGAAGCAATAGCGTGCCAATAATGACCTGTAGCTTCCATGCCAATGACAACTACTTCTTTCTGTTGATTGTTAGTTTCAATGTAGAAGAGTAGGGGCTGGGAGTTGTCATCGATAACGGTATCTAGACAGCACTTAGTGTAACTCCTTTCTAGCACGTAAGGAAAACACTGTCACTATGGAAGCGCCAATAACAAATATCCCAACGACAACAACTAAAACGCTATCAATAAAACTGCCTCCGCTTTCATTTGCCGATTGCCAAACCGCAAATAGTAAAATGTCGGTTTTGTCGAAATATAATGAACCAGATTGATATTCTGGGACAGTTGCCGATGGATTGGTTGCCCAACCTTGGAACAAATATCCTTCCCTTGTTGGCAATTCCCCACTGATTTGTGCCAGCAAATCTGAAGTGATAATTTGGTTGGGTGGGGCTCCAATCCCCCCATTAGCACTAAATGCAATCGTATACATAGCAATTACAACCACATCACAGGTATCAACACAACCATTTATCGATGTGGCAGTAATTTTCGTTGAGCCAGACGATTTTGCTACGACAAGCCCGTCAGCAGAAACTGTTGCCACCTCAGGAGCGGAGCTACTCCATGTTACTGTCACATCAAGCGCGTCTAATGGTAAAATTGTTGCCGAGAGCTGAATAAACCCATTAAGCAACATATTAGCCGATGTTTGCGATATTACCACTCTTTTGGGGTCAGATGTGACTGTGACTGTACAAGTTGCTGTTAATCCATTTAGAGTGGCGGCAGTAATAATTGACGTACCCACATTTACAGCATTAACAATACCCTTCGCAGAAACTGTAGCTACCTTTTCGTCACTACTACTCCATTCGATTATGTCAACCGCATTGAAGGGCAAGACAACCGCAGAGAGCTGGAGATTGGTGGCTGTATTTAATCTTATGTCTGAATTAGAAAGCGTAATACTAAGTGGTGTTTCTACAATAGTTATCAAACAAGTAGCCGTTATTCCATTGGCCGCGGTAGCAGTAATTTCCACGATACCAACCGATTCTGTTGATACCAGCCCGCTTGAAGACACTGTGGCAACTGTGCTGTCTTGGCTCACCCAATCAAGTGAGTAATCAGGAGGTACGCCATTGGCCACTAACTGCAGTGTCTCACCCAAAAAAAGCATCGCTGTTGTTTGGGCAAAGGATAGTCTTTCTGGATACACTATAACTAAACAAGTTGCCGTTAATCCATTTACGGTAGTCGCCGTGATAATTGCCATACCCGGGTTTTGAGCGTAAACAATTCCATTGGCTAATGCAACCGCTACATTACGATCACTACTTGTCCATGTCAAATTATTATTTGCTATTTGAGGAGACACCATCGCAACAAGTTGTCCAACTTCCCGAAGAGGTATTGTCATTTCAGCTGTTGAAAGCGAAACACTAGTTGGTAAAACTTGTGGATCTCTTATTGACAAAGTACAACTCCCAAACACCCCATCATCAGACAAAGCTGTAATTGTTACTATGCCAGCAGCAACCGCTATTATTTCCACTTCATTTGAAAAGGCATCTCTGGTTATAATTCTAGCCACATTGTTATTACTGCTTCGCCATGACAGTGCTTTATTTGATGCATTAAACGGCTGAATTTCTGCTTTTACCCATACTGTTTCGTATATGAATAAATCATCAGCCTCTGGAAGCACTGTAATATTTGTTATCGGCAAATAAGTTGTGCCAGTACGAAACCTCAACACATAATCTTCCGTAAGAGAGCCGTAGTCACAAAGAACATCTCCCGCTAGCACTTTAAACATATAATCAGTATTAGGCAAAAGTACCTTAGAAAGAATCAAGCAAAACTCACTTTCATCTTCGCTAGGTGAAAGACTGATCTCATAATCAACCCATTCTATTTTGCTACCATCTAAAGCAACCAACGTCCAAGCCCTTATGGGGGCCACAAGAACATGGTTGAAAGTGATCGAAATCCGATCAGTGAGGACAGCTTCTTTGTCACCATTGTTAGGAAAAGAACGGATTACCTTTAAAGGCTCTATCTGCAGCCCAATGACAGAGATTTCAACTCTTTTTCCATCATATTCTGCTATTACATGCGTTTGCCCTACACCAAAAACTGTAACTAACCCAAAATCGGTAACTGTTGCTACGGCTTCATCATTAGAATAAAAAACTGTTTGCGATGTAACATCAGAGACCATTCCCTTATCATAGTATTCAATCGTGAGTTGTTTTTGCTGTGGTCCTGCTTTAACATATTCTGTCAAATTATTTGGAGTAGCAAAGATGAATTCCGTTGCCAAATCTACTGCTCGTTCCACATTTAGAATGCCATAACCGTAGTGCTTTCCATCGATCATATTTAATGGATCAGCGCTTAAACACATAATAGTTTTTATGATACTTGGAGTAAGCGATGAATTATAACAAAGGAGCAAAGCCACTGCCGATGCAACATGTGGAGTGGACATTGAGGTACCACTAAAAACCGCTGTTCTATTTCCAGGGATAGTACTACGAATATCAACACCTGGCGCAGCTAAGTCAACACGATCACCAAAATTTGAGAAGTAGGCTGGCTTATCGTCTATATCAAAAGCCGACACTGTAATCGCAAATTCAGAGCGTGCCGGTGACACTGTAACTGCATCAGCGCTATTATTTCCGGCGGCAGCAATAACCGTAGCATTCTTTTCCACTGCATAGGCGACACTATCATCAAGGCCCTGATCTGCTGGGAACACAAGTCCACCTAAGCTAAGATTAATAACCATTGCTCCGTGGTCCGCCGCCCAACGAATGCCATTGGAAACATTGATGGTTGAACCATAACCAAGTGAATTCAATACTTTCACAGGCATGATTTTAACGTTGGGCAAGGCAATTGTGATATCTACAATAGTGCCAGATACATGCGTCCCATGACTATGGTCATCATAAATAAAGGTGTCATTATTAACTAAGTTATACCCTGCAACATGGCGCTCAGCAAAAAATGGATGGGCAGTATCAAGCCCAGTATCAATTACGGCAACTGTAACTACGCTTTCATGCTTTTCATTTGCGATGAGATAATCCAAAAAAATATCGGAACCCATACGATTGGCCCCCCAGCCAAGATGAGTGTATTCTCCCGCAAAAGAATCCATGGATAACCCACTTTCATAGTCTACAACGAAATCCTCCAGCGTAACTAGTGTATCAGGTTCGACATAGACTACATCTGTCAAATACAAGAGATTTTCGTACGCTTCTTTTGCTTCTTGGGCTGAATTAAACTGAAGAACAAACTGCCCGCTCGGACCAGCAATAACCTGTGTCGCCTTAATATTGGCTGGAAGAGTTTTTCCTGGGATTAACTTAGCCACAAGTCGAGCCATTTGAAACTCATTTGTAATGGTAATCTCCGCATTGGTCTCATCATAGATTAGTTCGTAGTTATACTCACTCAATACACATAACGGAAACATCGGGTTGTCATCCACAAGAGAAGCTCCAGCGGATAACACTTTTTGCTCACCATCAACCCGTATCATTCTCTCACCATAGATAAACTCTACCCGCTTCCCTTTCTGGCTGAGCGAACCACCGTTGTCGCTCAAGGCAACCTGTATACCAAGAGCTTCCAAAACTCCAAAAGGTAACATTACACTGCCCTGTGTGATTCTTACAGCTGTATCTAGCTTAATAATACGCTGGTCAACAATTAGAGTATTATCACCAATGGTTAAAGTAGCACGATTGAAATACGAACTTTCCCACCTTGATGAGATAAGTTGAGAAACTGCTTTGTAGTAAGCGTCGCCATTGAGTTCAGTATTGTTACTACTTAGCAAACATGGAGGAATAGCCACCAGTGCTAGAATCCACGCAAAAAACAATACCAGAAGTCTTTTATACCACATTTCTTTTTTCAATTGTTGCGATTAATTCCTTCATTGTGCTAATTATAGGTACCCTCTGAAATCTGTCAAATACGCGCATTTCATCAAATTGAATAGCGCGCCAAAAGAAATCGTTACAGTAAATAACCAGCCTCAAAAAAGAGTCATCCAAAGGATAGGCAGTGTCAAAAGTTACCATAAGCACAATGGAACAAGTTATTACTCAGCCTATCAATAATATAGACATCCTCTGAAATCTGTCCGACGCAATGCTTTTCGTAGCATCAATAGGCGCATTATTAAAACCTTTTCTGATGGCATGATAAGATTTTGGAGGTTGCATTAGAATTAACGTTGGCTCTCAATAGCTCTGACTATCTCCTTTAATAAATCGCCATAATATGGTGGTGTTTTGGGAAGCTCTCTCTTAATATCAGCTAGAGCGTAATTAATAGCTTCAAGACGCTTATCAATATTTCTCAAAAGTGAGATGACTTCACGCTGGTTAGTTTCCTGCATATTCGTTACTCCCTTAGTGCAATTTCTACATCGGATATGACATATTAACTTCTTTCATAAAAAAATGTAAGTAGCAAGCTTCCAAATTGGCCCAAATTGAAGTAAAATAGACCCCTATGAAAGAGAGTTCAACTCCAATTCGCTTACAATACCTCAGCATTAAGAAGCAGTACCCCAACACCATTTTACTTTTCCGTTTGGGTGATTTTTACGAGACTTTTGATGAAGATGCTAAAGTCACAGCTCAAGAGTTAGGATTGGTTTTAACATCGCGCAGTATGGGCAAAAACATACAAGTTCCCATGGCTGGAATCCCTTTCCATGCACTAGATGACTACCTAAGCAAATTAATCAAAGCAGGGCATCGTGTATCCATTTGTGAACAACTCAGCAAACCTGGAGGTACAAAAGGGCTAGTCGAACGTGGCGTTGTGCGAGTGGTAACCCCAGGCACAGTAATTGAACCGGGACTACTACAAACCAAAAACAATAACTATTTAGTCAGCGTTGTCACCGAAGGAGATTGGGCAGGGCTTTCTTATATTGATATTACAACCTCCGAGTTCACTTGCACCCAACTCCGCATAGACAAGTTACGAGCTGAACTCGAACGTCTCACACCGGCTGAAATTATTGCCTCAGAAGATACTTCCATACCCAAACTTGAGAAAACAGTACCGCTGAATCGCCTTGAATCGCGCTGGTTCACCTATCATGAGGCGCAAAGCACACTGTTGGAGCATTTTGGGACAATTACTTTGGAAGGATATGGTTGCGCCAAGCTTCCGCTGGCAGTTCGGGCAGCAGGAGCTATTCTGCACTATGTCAGTTCTACACAAAAACAAGCCTTGGCACAATTAACCCACCTATCGACTTATTCCACAGATGAGTTTATGTCAATTGATGGGATTACTCTTGCCAATTTAGAAATCTTTAAAGGGCTTTCTTCCGGAACATCACAAGGCTCTTTACTTTCTGTTTTAGATGAAAGCAAAACCGCGATGGGAGGGAGATTACTACGTCGCTACCTCAGTCAGCCACTACTTCAGCGTACTAAAATCAAAGAGCGGCAGGATGCCGTGGCTTTCTTTGTCGATAACTCTCTTAGTAGAAATGACATCTCATCACTTCTTAGTAAAATTATTGATATTGAACGGTTAGTTAATCGTATTCACAACGGCGTCGCACTGCCACGCGAGTTAGTTGCCTTGCGTCACAGCTTGGAACACATTCCACAACTTAATAAATCCATTCCTAGTGACAACACTTGGATGAAAGGCAAGTTAGAACCCATTCCCGAAGTGGCTCAACTAATCGCAAATGCAATTGCTGACAACCCGACACATGTTCCCGGAGAGGGAGGAGTTATCCGCCATGGCTACTCAGCTGAAATTGATGAACTGAAAGCAGCCTCTGTTGACGCTCGTCAATACTTAGCAGGACTTGAACAACGAGAGCGCCAAAAAACCGGTATCAAAAACTTAAAAATCGGATTCAACAACATCTTTGGATACTATCTCGAAGTGTCCCAATCCAATCTTGAGCAAGTGCCGCCAGATTACATTCGTAAACAAACACTATCCAACGGCGAAAGATATTACACTCCCGAATTAAAAGAATACGAATCACGCATACTCAATGCCCGCGAAAAACTGCAGGAACTGGAAACCTCTCTCTACTCTCAAATTTGCCATCAAATTATTCTCTATTCCGACGCTCTGCTTGCCATGTCTAAAACGTTAGCTGAAATTGATGTGGCTTGCTCATTGGCAGAGGTAGCTTTACGTTACAGTTACGTGCGCCCCGAACTAAGCGACGATCAAACACTCGTGATTAAGAATGGGCGACATCCAGTAGTCGAGCGGTCATTGAACCCAGGTCAGTATGTACCCAACGGCATAAATCTTTCAACTGATGGCGCTCATATCATTATTCTCACCGGACCCAATATGGCCGGTAAATCAACTTATTTAAAACAAATTGCCATAATCACACTGATGGCCCAAATCGGCAGTTATGTTCCAGCCGAAAAAGCCTCTATCGGATTGGTTGATCGTATTTTTACCCGCATCGGGGCAAGAGAAGACTTATTCAGTGGCAAATCAACTTTTATGGTCGAGATGATTGAAACGGCCGAAATTTTAAACAATGCCACCGTGCGTTCACTATTGATTATGGATGAAATCGGCCGAGGTACCAGCACTTATGACGGAATGGCCATTGCCCAAGCAGTTGTCGAATTCATCCATAATTCTTTGAACGGAGCGCGCACTTTGTTTGCCACTCATTACCATGAGCTAATATCTTTATCCGACTCCCTCTCTGACGTAGTTAATTTCAACGTAGCAGTCGCAGAAAATCACGCTGAGATAATTTTTCTGCATAAGATTGTCGAAGGAGGAGCTGATAGGAGCTACGGCATCCATGTGGCAAAACTGGCTGGACTTCCACGCACAGTGGTTGAAAAAGCCCAAGCGGTACTTAGCGAACTAGAAAGTTCACCATCGGCGGAGAAAATTGGCAAAGGAATTAAAACCACGTCCATCAAACATCCTCAATTATCTTTTTTCTCTCCCAATACCTATCTAACTGATGAACTTGTCAAACTTGAAATAGACAAGCTATCGCCATTGGAGGCGCTGACAAAACTTTACGAGTTGAAGAAAAAAGTTCTATCGCAATAGAACAGCAGAAAGTTTATTGGATTAACAGGTTATGCCAAAAGAGCCTCAAGCTCAATATTTCACGAGAACAAATGTCTTGCGCTAACCCTATTACGCAGAGTCCCCACACCCTCAATTTTGACATCCACTACATCGCCGATTTCCATTGGACCAATCCCGGCTGGAGTTCCGCTCGCAATGACATCACCCGGCTCAAGTGTCATTACTTGCGAAACAGCACTCACTAATTCTATTGGAGAAAAAATCATATCAGCAGTATTACCACACTGCTTTAGTTCACCATTTAAAAACGTCTCTATTTTAAGCGCTACTGGAGATAGTTCAGTTTCAATCCAAGGGCCAATACATGCAAACGTATCAAAACTTTTTGCACGCGTCCACTGCCCGTCAATTTTTTGCAGGTCCCGTGCCGTAATGTCGTTAAAGCATGTATATCCAAAAATATATTGTCCTGCTTCATCAACTGGCACTAAATGCCCTTTTCGTCCGATTACAATTCCCAATTCCCCTTCGAAGTCTACCTGTTGCGAAATAGCAGGATGGATAATCTCTTCTTCATGACCAATCACTGATGACGGCGGTTTTAGAAACATTAGCGGATGTGAAGGAAGATTGCATTCTAATTCATCTGCATGCAACCTGTAATTCAGACCGATCGCCACAATTTTACTCGGTTTGCATGGTGCAAGTAATTTAATTTCATTTTCAGCGAAGACATTTCCAGAATAAATCAGGCGTTTGTATGGACTCCCTACCAACTGTTTAACCTGCCCTGATATAGCGACACCAAAAGAAAAATGGTTCTCCGATTTAAAACGCACTATTTTCATTCTTTAATACACCGAGAAAAACATTATTATCCCAGTATATCTAACACATTCGGGCGAATACCATAGGTGTCGTATTCGCCCGAATGCAAGACAAAAACTGATTAGTGACTAACGGGCTGATTCCACGATCCCAAAAGCATAATCATCAGCCGCTCGATACGTGCTTACATTTTTCGTTTGAGCCAAATTGATTATCTTAAGCGTGGTATCGTAGATTTTATCAACCTGCGCATTAACAAGGTCAACATCGTATTTGCCGTCGGGAATTTCCATTCCACAATTAATAACTCCGCCAGCATTGACTATGTAGTCAGGTAAATACAGAATACCTAGCGTATCCAGTTTGTCTCCTGTCTCAGCATCAAGCAAAACATTGTTGGCTGCACCTGCCACCATTTTACATTTTAAACTTCCAACGTTGCCAGTGTTCAATAAAGCACCCATAGCACAAGGCGAAAAAATATCACAGTCGGTAGTCAATATTTCATCTGCTGTGACAGCAATTGCATCGAATTCGGTTACAGCCTTTTCTACAACTACCGGATTAATGTCATAAACTTTTAATTTAGCTCCTACTTTAGCTAAACGGCTGCAGAGTTCATAGCCCACACTTCCAATTCCCTGTATCGCTACAGTCTTTCCTGCAAGTGAATCCGAACCAAATTTAACACTCGCTCCCGCTTGCATAGCCATGAAAACGCCACGCGCTGTAAATGGAGAAGGATTACCGCTTGTTTCGGGAATTCCAGAAACATATTTGGTCACCTCACTAATTTGAGAAATATCAGTAGCACTAGTATTAACATCCTCCGCAGTATAGTATTTACCTCCAAGAGAATTAATATACTTGCCATAGGCATGGAAAAAAACCCTTGACTTCAGTTGCTGTGGATCGCCAATTATAACTGCCTTACCACCTCCAAGTTTGAGCCCAGCAGCCGCATTCTTGAGGGTCATGCCTCTAGATAAACGCAACACATCAAACAAGGCATCTTCTTCCGAAGCATAGTTCCAGAAACGAGTCCCCCCAAGTGCCGGTCCGAGAACAGTGCTGTGAACCGCAATAATCGCCTTCAACCCCACCGATTTGTCCTGAACAAAAACAATTTGTTCATGCCCGTACCTGTTCATTTCCTGAATTACCTTCATGGTTTCCTCTCTTTCCCAAAAAAATATCCAAGTAGTTTAGCAATTCTTTATATACATTTTCAACATTGAACCTTACTGTCAAAACAATTGACATGGGCAAGATTGGTTGTTAAACTGTGTTCCGATTCCGAGGTAGTGTTTTTTCGTTTAAGTTGAGTAAGTTGACAAGTAAAAAAATCACAGACAATACAACTGACCCACAATCGCGCACAGGTTTAGTAACGGTTTTTACGGGTGACGGAAAAGGTAAGACCACAGCGGCAATTGGAACAATCGTACGGGCAGCTGGTTACGGAATTAAGGTTGGTGTCATTTTTTTTCTAAAAGGCAAAATGTTCAGTCAAGGTGAAGTAAGTGTTTTAAAAAACCTCCCTACTGTTACGGTGTTCAACTTCGGGATTGAGCAATGGCTTAAGAAAGGACAGTTTGATTTATCAGCCACCCAGCAAGCGCGACAAGCCTTGGCAAAAGCCAGCGAGATTATTAAAAGTGGTGACTACGAATTAGTCGTTCTGGATGAAATAAATGGAGCAGTCGATTTTGGTTTAATTAGCGTAAGTGATGTACTAAGCGTTTTAGCGAATCGGCCAAAAGCTCTGGACTTAATTTTGACTGGACGAAATGCAGACGCTGGCATTATTGAAATTGCCGATGTGGTAACCGAAATGAATAGTATAAAGCACGCTTTCGAGCGCGGGATAACTGCCCGTCTTGGAATAGATTACTAAAAAAGGAGAGACTATGAAAATTACATTAAGTGTCATCAAGGCTGATGTCGGCGGATATGTAGGACACTCCGATTCCCATCCGGACTTACTGGCATATGCCAACGAGTGCCTACAGAAAGCCCAAGATGCTGGACTGTTGGTGGACTTTCATGTCACTAAATGCGGTGACGATGCTCAACTCATTATGACACATACTTTGGGTATCGACAACCAACAGATTCATGAATTAGCGTGGAATACTTTTGTCGGTTGCACCGAAGTGGCTAAAAAACTTAAACTCTATGGCGCGGGGCAGGATCTTTTGACCGACGCATTCTCATGCAACGTTCGTGGTATGGGCCCTGGACTGGCAGAAATGGATATTGATGAACGCACATCTGAGCCAGTTATCATATTCATGGCGGATAAAACGTCCTCAGGCGCATGGAACATGCCTCTTTACAAAATGTTTGCTGACCCATTCAACACAATCGGGTTGGTTATCGCTGAGAATATGCACAACGGCTATTCCTTTGAAGTTCACGATGTCATGAAAGGACAGAAAATACTCTTTAATTCACCGGAAGAAATATATGATATGTTAGTCTTCATCGGTGCTCCCTCACGCTACTGCGTCAAGGCTGTTCGACATCGAGACACTGGCGAGATTGCCGCTGTTTCCTCAACGCAAAAACTGTCACTCATTGCCGGTCGCTATGTTGGCAAAGATGATCCGGTATGCATTGTACGTGCACAAGGAATTTTCCCCGCGGTCGGTGAGGTCTTGGAGCCATTCTCCATGCCACATTTAGTGGAAGGATGGATGCGTGGTTCTCATATCGGGCCTTTCATGCCTGTATCCATTGCCGACAGCATTCCCACCCGTTTTGACGGACCTCCGCGGGTTGTAGCCTGTGGTTTCCAACTAGCCAATGGCAAACTGATTGGTCCTCGCGATATGTTTGCTGACAAGAGTTATGATAACGCACGCCAAAAAGCGCTTAACGCAGCCGATTACATGCGCGCTCATGGCCCATTTGAACCACACCGCCTGCCGCTTGAAGAGATGGAATACACCACAATGCCGCAAGTGATGAATAAACTGAAAGGACGTTTTACCCCAATCTCGGACTAGCAGAAAACATAATGGTCTCGAAGCTCCTTTTAGCCACAAATAACCAAAACAAGCTGGAGGAGCTTCGCGTTTTGTTGTCTGGAATCCCCTTTTCGCTGCTCAGCCCCTCCCAAGTCGGGCTTTCGCTGGAGGTAGCTGAAACCGGCAAATCCTACTCCGCAAATGCTCGCATTAAGGCGCTAGCATTTGCCAAAGCTTCAGGATTACTCACTTTGGCCGACGATTCAGGTTTAGAAGTTGATGCTCTTAACGGCGACCCGGGAATTTTTTCAGCGCGTTATGCTGGCCAGGGCGCAAGCGATACTCAGCGAGTAATCCGCTTACTTTCTAAACTCAATGGAGTAACTTTTGAACAACGTACGGCTCGCTTTCGATGTGCCATAGCTATTGCTTCACCTAAAGGAGACTTACGCCTCTGCTCAGGTAGCTGTCGTGGTTTAATAGCCTTGGCACCACGAGGAGAAAACGGTTTTGGTTACGACCCAATTTTCTTTTTTCCCAAACTGCATTTGACAATGGCTGAGCTTAGTTCTGAAACTAAAAACCGTATCAGCCATCGCGCCAGAGCAACCTCCCGCGCTCGTCAACTTCTGTTTGGAATAGGGGACAAAGAATTATCAACAAAAACTTAAAACAGGCATCTTGAACTTTGGTGAATTAATTTTTAAAGTTATAGCCGTCATAGAAAAAATATCGAAATCACCACTACCATCAAATTATTAATGCCATCACCTCAATACCCTGCGAAAATCGGCACTCACAGCCAGAGGATTACACGCAATACCCACCATAAAACTCAGCGCTTGAGTCAACACTCCAAAAAGGTATATACTTGTTCCGACAAAACCTTGGAGGGATTTATGAAACTATCCTGTCTGCAAGAAAACTTAACTCGGGGTCTAAATATGGTTGGAAGGACTGCAGCTACACGAACCACTTTGCCAATTACCAATAATATCCTACTTGAAAGTGACCAGGGAAGGTTGAAGCTTGTCTCAACAAATCTAGAAATGGCTATCAGCTGCTGGATTGGGGCTAAAATTGAGGAGGAAGGTTCCATTACCATCCCATCTAAACTTCTTTCCGAGTTCGTTGCCACCCTACCCAACGACAGAATTGATATTCAACCATCTGAGTTAAGCGCGAAGGTATTGGAACTCAGGTGCGCCCGTTTTGAAGCACGGATTGCCGGGGTTGATGCCAAGGATTTTCCGAGAATTCCTCCTATCGAAGATGGCTTGAATGCAAAGGTTGAAGTTAGCGCTTTACGCCAAGCCATCAGTCAAGTAGTTTTTGCCGCAGCTTCTGACGAATCGCGCCCCGTACTCACTGGAGTCAGTGCCGAATTTGAGAAGCAAACTCTTACCCTTGCCGCAGCAGATGGTTTTCGATTAGCGATATACAAAATTCCTCTGGCGTCCAGTGTTGAGGAAAAATCGGTTGTAATTATTCCCGGCCGGACCTTGACAGAGCTAAATCGCTTAATCAGCGATCAAGAGGGAGCACTGGAAATAAAAGTAAATGCCGCCAAGAGCCAGATTTTATTCCGGCTAAAAGATATTGAAATTCTTTCCCAATTGGTACAAGGAAATTTTCCTCAGTATAATCAGCTTATCCCCCAGAGTTTTATTACTCGCGCCGTTGTTGATCTCAGCCATTTCCTCCGTGCCACGAAAACCGCTGCTATCTTTGCCCGTGATGGAAACGGGATTGTACGCCTCGTCATCAACCAAGGAGAAAGCGAAGTAACCCCTGGCAAATTGTCTGTTATGGCTCGCTCTGAAGAGCTCGGCGACGATAAAGCTGAGATTGATGCCGTAGTACAAGGCCCTGAGGCTAAAATTGCTTTTAACGGCAAGTATCTTGTGGAGTTATTGGGAGTAGTGAAAGATTCACAGATTGCCATTGAGATGACTACTCCTTCCAGCCCCGGCGTCTTTAAGCCGGTAGGTTCAGATGATTACGTCCACGTCATTATGCCCATGTTCGTCCAGTGGTAGTTTAGTGGCTACATGGACTCAAAAGCCTCCTTGAACGGAGGCTTTTTTCGTTGCCAATTTATTGACAAAACCCAACGCATTTACCTAGTTACCACTATTCTTTCATACATCACATTCCCGTAACCAATTGTTCTGTACATGTTTTCTGTTTCGGTATGCCCAGCCACAAAATCTATTTGCCAAACATATGTCATAGTTGTTATAATTTTTTGGCAATCTCGCAGCAGGCAATGCTGAAGTTATAAATAAGCCTTTTCAGTTGGTCGGTCTCACCCTAGTAAGGAAGAATTGATGCCATTTGACATGCCATTTGAATCACAGATTGTAGCTGATTTTGCCGTAATCATGGCAACAGCCGGCATAATCACCTTTATTTTTCACAAAATCAAACAGCCTTTGATTCTTGGCTATTTGATTGCCGGAATTATTGTCGGCCCATATAGTCCTCCGTTCAGCTTAATTCATCAACCTGTTGTATTAGATGCGCTAGCAGAGTTAGGTGTCTTAATGCTTCTGTTTGGCATTGGGCTTGAGTTCCCTCTTTCTAAATTACGTAAACTTGGACTTAAAACTTACGGAATCATCGCAATCATAGAGCTAGTGATGATGTTTGGTGTCAGTTTTTTGGCAGGAGTTTTGCTTGGTTGGAAACCAATTGATTGTCTATTCCTTGGTGCCGCGCTGGGTTCCAGCAGTACAGTGGTTATCGCCAAAGTACTGACTGGTATGGGAAAAATGAAAGACGTCTCCACAACAATTATGATGGGAGTACTGGTTGTGGAGGATTTGGCAGTAGTGCTTATACTATCCATTCTCACCGCCGTTGTAGGGACGGAGACCGTGTCTACCACTTCTATCCTACTTAAACTCGGCATTATCGTATTGTTCTTGGCTGGAGCATTATTAATTGGCTTATTCGCTATTCCACGTTTCATCAATTGGATTAACAAAACAAAATCTGGTGAAGATTATACTGAACAAGACGAAGTTACCCTACTAGTGGCACTGGGGCTGTGTTTTGGGTTGGCGATACTTGCTGAAGAGTTGGCTGGTCTTTCGATGGCAATGGGGGCATTTTTAATGGGAATCATGGTGGCCGAATCTAAAGTTGGCGAACACATACATCACAATGTGTCACGTATCAAAGAAATGTTCGGAGCCGTTTTCTTTGTTTCTGTCGGCGCATTAATTGATATCAGCCTATTCGGCGAATTCTTTGTGCCTACGCTAGTTGTAATCTTCACAATGTTAATTGGCAAAGTTGTTGGTTGCGGCTTAGGTAGCAGGCTTATGGGCTATAACTGGTCAATTGCCTGCCGGGTAGGCCTGGGACTCGGGCAAATCGGTGAATTTGCCTTTATTGTTGCTAAAGCAGGGCAAGACATGGGCGTAATCAATGATGTTTTGTTTCCCACAATAGGTATGGCAGTAGGAGTAACTACTTTCATTACCCCATATCTTATTCGTTTAAGTTACAAAATTAACCCCAATGAATGGTTACATCATCGAAAACAAAAACGGGCAAACACCTAAGCCAAAACTGTTATTTGACAGGTGGCATACTTAATGGGTATTGTTTAGACATGAAGAACTTTACAATTAAAACTGGTTTAGCAATTATATCAATTGTCTTACTGCTTTCTCCCTTGGCAAGTTGCGGGAGGAGTGTTAAGCAATGGAATTCTCCTCCGGAAATGGTTATTGATACGTCCAAGACTTATACGGCCGTCTTTGACACTTCATTTGGAACATTTAGGGTGGAGTTGTGGGCTGATAAGGCCCCGCAGACAGTTAACAGCTTTGTCTTTTTAGCTAACGAAAACTTCTTTGACGGTTTGACTTTTCATCGTATTATTCAGAATTTTATGATTCAAGGCGGCAACCCGCAACCTTATAATTACGAGGTCGGAACAATACAGGGGCCGGGATACACATTCGATGATGAATTATCGAATGTTGGCAGTTATGACCCTGGAGTTATTGCCATGGCAAACAGCGGACCGAACACTAACGGAAGCCAGTTTTTTATCTGTACTGGCAACGCCGCCTATACCTTGGAACCCAAATATACTCAATTTGGCAAAGTCTTATCTGTTGATGATATGGCAATCGTAAACAAAATAGCTGCTGTTGATGTGGAACTTGTTATTATCGGAACTTCATATGAGTTCAGCAAGCCTGTAAAGCCCCCGGTCATTAACCATGTAACCATCGAAGTACGCTAGCTTGACTGACTTGTGAGAGAACATCCCGACACTCATTATTTGCCAGTCTAAGATTTAGTATCGCCATAAGGCTATAAGATAACAGTTGTATTAATTGTCGAATTTAGAACTTAGTAAGGGTAATTATGTCAATCAACAATCAAAACTCTAATAACAACATGCTCAGCTGGAATACTCCTCCATCTATGCAAATAGATTCTGCGAAAAAGTACTCTGCCACTTTTGATACCAGTCTCGGTTCATTTAAGGTTGCGTTACTGGCAGATGAATCCCCCATAACGGTCAACAATTTTGTATTTTTGGTTCGCAATAAATTCTACAATGGCGTAATTTTTCATCGCATTATTAAGACTTTCATGATTCAAAGCGGAGACCCTACCGGGACTGGATGTGGTGGCCCGGGTTATAAGTTCATTGACGAATTACCGGTCAAACACTCCTACGAACCGGGCATTTTAGCGATGGCTAACGCCGGACCGAACACTAACGGAAGCCAGTTTTTTATCTGTTGCGGTAACGATGCTAGTTATCTTAATCGACAACCAAACTATACCCAGTTTGGCATGGTTTCGGAAGGTTTGGATATAGTGTTAAAAATCGCATCCGTTCCTGTGGTCTTTGCCGGTGGGGAGATGAGTCACCCACAGAACCCACCTGTCATAAACAGCATAGGCATTTTTGAAAGTTAAATCCAGTATAATACGCCTGCTGCTCGCTTGACATAGACACAGCTTTATGTCAGACTGGAGTTAAATAAGGAAAGCCAATACTAGAAATACTGTTCTTCTTTTCAAAGCAAAATCATGACGAATTGGTCTTTTATTACTACCCATGGACTGATTTTGGCGACCATTGCCAAGCATCCACGCAGTACTGCACGCGAGATTGGCGATGTGGTTGGTGTCACCGAACGGACGGCGCATAAAATTATCACTGACCTTGAAGATGGCGGTTATATCACTCGCACCAAAGTCGGTCGCAAGAACAAATATACCATTCACCCTAACACTCCTATGACAGAGGAAACCAGCGATGCCGCAGTAGGTGAATTGCTTGTTATGCTCGGTTGGAAAAATCGTCGACGTAAAACATCGAAAGCGGTAGACTAGTCTCATTTAGTCGTTTACTATGCCTTTTGCAGTTAAGATAACGCCATCTTGTCTGTTTTTACGGAAATTGTTCACAACTCGAATTTTTGCTATATTTTGAGTGATTCATGAATACATTATTTAATTTTGATCCGTATGGGAGTGTAACTACCCCCCAAGGTTTTGTGGCGGGAGCGGCATATGCTGGTATCAACTCCCACTCTCTGTTTAATTTAGACGTAGCCATGCTTTGTAGCGAGGTTCCTTCCCATGGGGTGGGAATATTCACTACTAATCAAATAAAAGCGGCTTCGGTTCTTTTATGCCAGAAAATACTCCCTTCTACCAGCGTACGAGGTATTATCGTTAACTCAGGCTGTGCCAACGCTAGCACAGGAGAAGCAGGTCAAGCCGATGCCCAAAGTATGGGAGCAGCAGCGGCCGCCAAAGCCGGTGTGAATATGGCAGACATGTTAGTTGCCAGCACCGGCGTAATCGGAAGAAGGTTGCCTCTTGAATTGCTGAATAACGCTATTGAGAAGATTATCCTTTCTCCCAACGGAGGAGATAGCTTCGCCCAAGCCATTCTGACTACCGATACCAAGACCAAACAATGCGCAGTGTCCTGTGATGAATTCTGTATCGGCGGAGTGGCCAAAGGAGCGGGAATGATTCATCCCAATATGGCGACTATGCTCTCTTTTCTTACTACCGATGCTACAGTGGAAATCAGCTTTCTGCAAAAATGTTTACGGATGGCAGCCGATAAGTCATTTAATATGATCTCGGTTGATGGTGATACATCCCCCAACGACAGTCTGATTATGCTGGCAAATGGTATGAGCGAAAACAATCAGATTAACGAAGGCTCATCACAAGCTATGCTTTTCCAGCAAGCATTGGAGTCCGTCTGCGTCTACCTTGCCAAAGAGCTTGCTCGCGATGGAGAAGGCGCGACGCGTCTGATCGAAATGAGTGTTTTCGGTGCGCGCAATCAAGAAGACGCCAGTAAGGTCGTACATACTGTAATTAGTTCCCCGTTGGTAAAAACCGCCATACACGGATGCGACCCTAATTGGGGGCGAATTGTAGTCGCCGCTGGACGCAGTGGGGCATCTCTTGAAGAAAGCAAATTGGATCTTTCAATCAGCGGAATTATGGTAATGCGGGAAGGGATGCCTCTTCCTTTCGACAAGCAACAGCTTGGTCATGAATTGAAACAAGACGAGGTACATATCAATATGAATCTTAATCTGGGTGATAGCAGTGCCACCGGTTGGGGTTGCGATTTGTCAAAAGAGTACGTGTGCATCAATGCCGATTATACAACCTGATGGACATGTGAGTTATTGGTGATGAGAAAATTAATCGTAATAAAACTGGGCGGCTCAATAATAGACCGAAAAGACTCCGCCATATTGGGGATACTGGAGCTTATCCAGCAAGGATGGTCCGTGGTAATCGTCCACGGCGGAGGTAAACTTGTAACACAGTGGATGAATAATCAAGGCATTGACACCCAATTTTACCAGGGAGAGCGTATTACTGATAAGCAATCTTTGGAGGTAGTTATCGCTGTTCTCGCCGGTTTAGCCAATAAAGAAACAACTGCGGCTTTCTGCGCAGCAGGAGTCAATGCCGTTGGATTAAGCGGAGTTGATGGAGCTCTTATTCAAGGATCTCCAAGAGACAACCAACTGGGATATGTAGGCAAAATCGAGAAAGTTAATTCAGTAGTCTTGGAAACCTTACTCCAAGCAGGATTCGTGCCGATAATCTCACCGATTGGTTTAAATACCGCCAGCGAAAAAGAATCCGACCCACTGCTTCTTAACATTAATGGGGATACCGTAGCCGGCGAAATCGCTGCCGAAATGAAAGCCGCATTGCTACTCTTTCTCACGGATGTCAATGGTGTACAGGATGCCTCCGGCAACGTCATCAATCATCTTGATGTTAAGAAGGTTGACGAAATAGTGCTTTCAAAGGTTGCTCAGGGCGGAATGATACCCAAACTAAAAGCCTGTGAGCGTGCCGCACAAGCCAACGTGGTATGCCGTATTGTGGACGGCCGTAAGCCACAGGCCGTCCTATCAGCCGTTAACAACAGAAATACAGGGAGTACAATTAGTGCTTCAGGGAGATAGCAAGTGAATTGGATTGATATTGAAAAAACAAGTTTTATGCCGGTTTTTGAGCGAGTGCCCGTTACGCTTATAAAAGGACGTGGCATGTATATGCGCGATGAAAAAGGTAAACGCTATCTGGATTTTGTGGCTGGCATTGCAGTGGTGAGTTTAGGGCACTGTCACCCTGTGCTGATCAAAGCTATTAATCGCCAATCACGCTTGCTGATGCACACCTCCAATCTGTTCTATTCCACTCCGCAACTGAAACTAGCTAATTTGCTCACTCAAAACAGCGAACTACAACGAGTATTTTTTGCCAACTCCGGGGCTGAGGCTGTGGAAGGCGCCGTTAAACTGGCCAGACGCTGGGGACACCTTAAACGAAACGGGGCATATGAAGTTATTTCAGCGCATAATTCATTCCATGGAAGAACACTGGCAACAATTGCGGCTACCGGACAAGCCAAATTTCAACAGCCGTATATGCCTTTACCTGACGGGTTTACCAATGTAGCCTACGACAATATCGAAGAAATTAAGAATGCAACCTCTGAGAAAACGTGTGCTGTACTGCTTGAAGCGGTACAGGGTGAAGGCGGAGTAAATGTCCCACAGCCAAATTATTTAAAAGAAGTTAAAGAGTGGTGCGAACAGAACAACTTGCTTTTACTGATGGATGAAGTGCAGACCGGTGTAGGACGTTGCGGCAGCCTTTTCGCATATCAGCAATCCGGTATTGTCCCTGATGTGGTAATGTTAGCTAAAGGGCTTGCGGGAGGTGTTCCCATCGGAGCGATATTAACTTCGGAAAAAGCTTCCGTATTTGCCAAAGGCGAACATGGTTCAACCTTCGGTGGGAACCCGCTGGCCTGCGCAGCGGGTTATGCTGTCCTACAGTATATAATCAAGCATGATTTGGCCTCGCATGCCCAAGAAATGGGTACTAGGCTGGTGGATGGATTAATTAAGCTACAACAGGAATTTCCACTCATCTCTGATGTGCGCGGAAAAGGATTACTTGTTGGGTTGCAGTTTGAGAAAGACTGCGCAAAAGAAGTTATGCTCGCCTGTTTAGACATGGGACTTTTGGTAAATAACCTAAAACCAAATATGTTACGACTTATTCCGCCGCTAATCGTACAGGAAGCCGATATAAATAAAGCTTTGGGTATACTTAGGAGAGCACTGATTAAAGTATTCGCCTAGATTACCCATCCATAGGGTATAATTGGGCAAAAGGAAGGATAACATGGCAGATAGAATAGTACTTGCTTATTCAGGAGGACTGGACACTTCAGTGGCAATTCGTTGGCTGAAAGAAAAATACGGTTATGAAGTGATTGCCGCCATTATTGATGTCGGCAATGAAAAGGATTTTTCCGCTGTTAACGAGAAAGCGCTACAGGTCGGCGCAATAAAAGCAATGGCAGTTGATGCCAAAAAGGCTTTTGTCAATGATTATATCTTTCCCGCACTTAAGGCCGGCGCGATGTATGAAGGCGTATACCCAATGGCTACGGCCTTGGCTCGCCCATTAATCGCTCAAATTCTTGCCAAGATTGCACAACAAGAAGGGGCAGTGGCAATCGCCCATGGTTGTACCGGCAAAGGTAACGACCAAGTGCGTTTTGAAGTCACCATCAACGCGCTGACTTCCCAAATCAAGATTATAGCTCCCGCTCGTGAATGGGGAATGACCCGCGAGGAAACCATCTGCTACGCAGAAAGACACTCTATTCCGATCCCGGTTAAATCCGGTCATGCTTATTCGATTGATGAGAACATTTGGGGGCGCTCTATTGAGTGCGGAATGTTGGAAGATCCTTGGAACGAGCCCCCTGAGGAAGTCTACGCTTGGACTAAATCAGCTAAAGATGCCCCAGATGAACCGGGCTACCACGAAATTTGCTTTGAAAAAGGTATCCCAGTCGCTCTAGACGGGCAAATGACCAACGGACTTGATTTGATTCAAAAACTCAATGAACTAGCCGGGCTACATGGAGTAGGACGCATTGACCATGTAGAAAATCGGCTGGTAGGCATAAAAAGCCGCGAAATCTACGAAGCCCCGGCCGCCATTACGTTGCTAAAGGCACATCAGGCATTGGAGTCTCTAACTTTAGCCAAAGATCAATCCCGCTTTAAACAAAAGGTAACACAGGAATTCTCTGATATCATCTACAACGGGTTGTGGTTTACCGCAGGGCGTCAGGACCTTTGCGCTTACATTGACAGTACGCAACGCTTTGTCTCCGGAACAGTTCGTATTAAACTGTATAAAGGTTGTTGTACAGTTGTTGGGCGTAAATCGATGCATTCTCTCTATTCGCATAATCTGGCTACCTATGAAGAAGGAGATCAATTTGACCAAAGCACTGCGCCTGGCTTCATCCACTTATATGGACTTCCGGTAAAAACACAAGCTAAACTCCAGCCGATATTTGAACAGGCTGAGAATAAATAAAAATAAGGGCAATTATATGAACCAAATACGCGGACGATTCCAAAAAGATGCCGCTGAGACGGTAATCAACTACACAAGTTCTCTCCCCTTTGACTGGCGGCTATATCACTTCGATATACGTGGCAGTATCGTCCATGCTCGTATGTTGGCTAAACAAAACCTTATTTCCACATCTGAAGCACAGGCTTTGGAAGAAGGGCTGAAAAAGGTTGAAGTTGAAATATCAGAGGGGAGGTTTGTACTTAAGCCTGAACTTGAAGACATTCATATGGCCATTGAGCAAAGATTAGGTGAGATGGTAGGGGTAGTAGCCGGCAAACTGCATACCGCTCGCTCACGCAACGACCAAGTAGCTCTCGATACACGATTATTCACTCGAGATGCCATCCGCCAAATACAGACTGACATCAGAAAATTACAGTTTTCCTTAATTAAACAAGCTACAACAAATATCAACACACTCCTACCCGGTTACACACATTTACAGCCAGCGCAGCCAGTGCTGCTAGCCCACCATCTGTTGGCTTATTTTGAAATGTTTGAACGTGATTATGCCCGCTTTGAAGATGCTTACCAACGTGCGGATGTAATGCCTTTGGGAAGCGGAGCGTTAGCCGGTGCAGCCTATGACTTGGACCGCGAGTTTGTGGCAAATGAACTAGAATTTGCTCATATTAGCCAAAACAGCCTTGACGCTGTTTCTGATCGTGATTTTGTCATTGAATACTTATCCTGCGCAAGCCAATGCATGATGCACATTTCACGTCTGGCGGAGGAACTAGTGCTTTGGTCGTCAGCCGAATTTGCCTTTGTTGAAATGGATGACTCCTATGCTACCCCATCCTCAATTATGCCTCAAAAGAAGAATCCGGATGTGGCCGAACTAGGTCGAGGTAAAACCGGTCGTATTTACGGGCATTTAATGGGTATGCTCACTGCCATGAAGGGTTTACCGCTATCTTATAACCGTGATTTACAAGAGGATAAGGAAGCTCTCTTTGATGCCCATGATACCCTTTCAGCTTCGCTTAACGTGTTTTCTGAAATGCTCCTAACGCTCTCTTTTAAGCCTCAAAACATGGCGCGAGCACTGGCCCAAGGTTTTATTTTGGCTACCGACGTTGCTGATTACTTAGTAAAGAAAGGTCTCTCTTTCCGCGAAGCTCATGCCATCACCGGCAGGTTAGTGACCAAAACCATCAGTAAAAGTAAAACCCTAGAGAGTTTGACACTGGCTGAATACCAAGAATTCAGTCCATTATTTGGCGATGACATTCTCCAAATCAGCGCCATTCGTTCGGTTGCTTCCAAAGATGTCTTAGGTGGAACAGCATATCAACAGGTCACAAAGCAATTGGAAAAAGCGCACAAGATTATCTCATGATCCATTAACAATTCCTCTGGCAAAGCCCACAAAAAACTGTTTACTGTAACTTTAGTACTGAAATACCTTTCTGGGATTAAAACAGGAGTTCAGCACTGAGTACCTCGTAATACCCTCCTCCCAGTCGTATATGGTTTGCCAATCAAGAACGTAGATGTCACTGGTCTGCTACTGACTTCGGACGATAGGGGTTATGATCCTTTCGGCTAGTTTTACCAACATGACAGCCACCCCTCTTTAGGTACACTATATTTACATATTCTCAAATAATCGGCTGTTATTAAAACTATGACAGGATACTTATTGCAAAAGTAACAGCTATTTTGCTTTAAACCGTTTTGAATACGGAAAATCCAACTTTTATGCTTGATAATACCCTCAACATTATTGCGCGAACTTGAACTAAGCTCTGAGTCGCACTGCTACTTATTAGTTCACCTGTCGAGATATCAAATCTGTAAACAATGCCATCTAAGGTTGTAACTGTTAATATGTTTTGCTCTGAATCAAATGTTCGGTCTTGCGTCTTTTCCCAAAAAATATGAGACACGGAAACTCCTCCTTTAGATACGTCCATAAGGAGATCTTTAACTTGATATTCTTTAATAAGGAGTCCCTCATCAAAAAAGAGTATCGCCGTTCCGCTAGTCTCACCGTTATAATCCCAAGCACCAAATCCATTGACTCCTATACCTTGGTTGCTTGCCCACGGAAAATTGACGAAATACATGCCGTCTTCCGAAAACAATACACTGCCTTCATATAATTCAAAGCCTAGACCGGGCCATAACGAGGTTTCATCATAATAATAGATATTAATTAAAGGATCAGTGTTGTAGTATAAACCAGTTTTCGGTCTCGCTTCGCCATCTACGGAGTAATAGTATCTTGGGGTATAGTAAAAAATCTTTCTTCCATCATCAAAAGTCATTTGGAAAGGACTAGGTATTGCAGGGGAATCAGCCGCAACATATGTGACACTAAGAGGTGCGCAGAGCACAAACACGCAAACAACCAATAACATATTTTTAAGCTTCATCATTTGTTTCCTCCTTGTTATTAGGCGCTATGGTACATTCCAAATTCTGCGGATATTAACCGATAGGGATATCACCATCAACTATTTTGCCAATAACCTCCACAATAAACTCATGCTCTCTCTCCAGTACTCTGGCAGCTAAAATCTCCGCGGTGTCATAGGGCAACACTGGCACAGTAGTTTGAGCCACAATTTCACCTCTGTCGTATTCATCATTTACCCTATGAATAGTTATTCCCGAGATTTTTTCCTGTGCCTTCACTACAGCCTGATGCACAGTTATACCATACATCCCCTGCCCTCCATATTTTGGCAGTAAAGACGGATGAATATTGAACACTCGGTTATGGTACTTCTTTACGATATCGTGTCCAAATCTCTTCAGATAACCTGCTAAAAAAATTATGTCGGTTTGATGAGCATCCAAAAGCTTTAATATTTCGTTGTTCATTACGTATTCGTTACCATACACTTTAGCGCTTACATGGTAGCTGTCAATGTTAGCTTCCTTTGCCCTTAGTAACGCTCTTGAATCAGAGTTGTTGCTGAACACAGCACAAACACGAGCTTTGAGCTTGCCCTTTCGGCAAGCATCAATCACCGCTTGGAGATCTGACCCATTGTGAGAAGCAAAAATGGCAACGTTCATTTTTCACCGCCGAAAAGAATTCATAACCAGTAAATGTACTTCTTGTGTATATGATATCAAAAAAACGAGTTATCCAAAGGCCGGCGAAATTGGAAAACACTATTTCCATTATGCAGTATTTACTAATCTGTGGCAACAAAAAAGCCGAGGGAGTTCCTCGGCTTGCTCAGAAGATAATGCAGTCTTATTAGTTATACGCCAGTGGCGTGCTTTTGCTCGGTACGTAGACAACGAGTACAAACAGCCAAGCGAACCTGCTTTCCGTCACGCATCACTCGCGCTGATTGAATATTGGCAACCCAACGATGGTTAGTGCGACGCTTGGAATGGCTCACGTTATGGCCGAATTGCTGAGCTTTGCCGCAGATATCGCATTTCATGAATCTTTTCCTTTCCTTTGACTATCACTTACAATTATAGTAAAATGCCAGTTCAAACAATAGATACTATCACAACAGCGCAATTTTGACAAGCGCGGTAAATTGAATATAAGAGCATCTGTAAAAGGATGGTTAATAAAAGTATGAAGCACTCTCACGTGATTAACGGGACTAAGTTCCGCGATATGTTTGCAGCCGCAACTTCCTGGCTTGAGAAAAGTTCCTCCGAAATTGATGCCCTCAACGTTTTCCCTGTACCTGACGGAGACACTGGCACCAATATGTTGCTCACAATGCGCTCTACCATTGAAGCAGGGTACAAAATATCTGAACCGATCAGCGTTTCAGAGGTAGTACAAGCAATGGCCACCGGCGCATTAATGGGAGCTCGTGGCAATTCTGGTGTCATCCTTTCCCAAATTTGGAGCGGTTTAGCTATCGGCTTAAGCGAGAAAGAAACTTTCAATGGCAAAGAACTTGCCTATGCTTTAGCCAAAGCCTCTGAAACAGCTTATAAAGGGGTCAGCAATCCAGTCGAAGGCACTATCCTCACGGTTCTGAAAGATATTTCCTCTGCCAGTCAAAAACAAGCTTCTAAAAATGGCGGAGATGTGCTCTCTGTACTGGAAGCGGCAGTAACCGCTGCCGCCGAATCAGTTGCCAATACTCCAACTATTCTGCCGGTACTCAAAGAAGCCGGCGTGGTTGATGCTGGAGGGCAAGGACTGTTTACCATTTTGGACGGAGCATTACGCTTTCTAAGGGGCGAGGCCGAATTGATGCAATTCCGCAAACCCCAACTGGTCTCTGCCGTAATCCCCTTAACTCCTATTGTCGTTACTGCCCCTACATCAATTGGCACCGACGAAGTTCCTTATGGGTACTGCACCGAATTTCTTCTAAAAGGCAAGGATTTAGAGCCGGAAAAAATCAAACGCAAGTTAATCCGCCGCGGACAGTCTTTGATTGTGGTCGGCGATGACACTACCGTACGTGTTCATGTCCACAGTATTGACCCCGGCAATATCATTCACTTTGCCACCACGTTAGGCACCGTGCATCATGTATCAATCCGCAATATGGACGAACAGCATCAGGATTTCTTAGAAATGCAAAAAAACCGCGCTCCTGCCTCCGATATTGAGGTGCTAGCGGTATCTTCCGGCAAAGGGCTGGCCGATGTATTCACCAGCTTAGGAGTTGCCGGAATTATTCATGGCGGCCAGTCAATGAACCCTTCGACTAAAGATATTCTTGATGCGGTTGAGAAACTATACTCAAACCAAGTAATCATCCTTCCCAATAATAAAAACATCGTCTTGACAGCGAACAAAGTCAAGGAACTCACCAAGAAAAAGGTCCATGTGATTCCGACCACAACCATCCCGCAGGGTATTGCCACTTTGCTAGCCTTCGATTATGAGGCCGATTACGAAACTAACATCAAACTTATGACCGAGGCCATGAGCGGCGTCAAAACCGTTGAGGTCACCCGTGCCATACGTTCGACAACTTTCAGTGGGCTGAAAATAAAGAAAAAACAGGCTATCGGCCTTCTTGACGACGCAATTGTCACCGTAGCTGACAACCCACAAAAAGCACTTTGTAGCACACTATCCAGAGCCGGCATTAAAAAGGCTGAAGTAGTTACGCTTTATTATGGTGAAGATACCACCGAAGCTGATGCCCTTGTTGTTAAAGAAAGCATCTTGGCAAAATATCCTTCTCTGCAACTGGAAATCGTAAACGGCGGACAGCCGCATTACAATTACATTGGCTCTGTAGAGTAAACCACGCGGAATAGGAGGGAAGCATGGCTGTTAAAATTGTTACTGACAGCACGTCTGACATTCCTGCCAGTATAGCTCAGGCTCTTGGTATTACAGTTGTGCCTATGACGCTTCTATTTGGACAGGAATCGTTCCGTGACCGCGTCGATATCTCAATTGAGGAATTCTACCGTCGATTGACTCAAGAAGATATCGCTCCAACCACTACCCAGCCACCTCCCGGTGTTTTTACCAATGTTTGCCAACAAATCCTCCACAATGGAGATGCAGTGCTAGCTATTGTGATTTCAAGCAAACTCAGCGGCCTCTACAGTTCAATCATCAATGCCTTCGATACAATAACTGGAAAAGAGCACTTTTACGTTATCGATTCTAAGCTTACCTCGCTCAGCCTAGGGCTGGTAGTTATTGAGGCCGCAAGAATGGCTCAAAACGGCGCTGGTTTGGCTGAAATATCGTCCACAGTTAATTCTCTCATTGCTAAAAGCAATACGGTTATGGCCTTTGACACCTTAAAATATCTGGCCAAAGGTGGACGCATTGGCAAAGCTCAATGTTTACTCGGTTCATTACTACCAGTTAAGCCAGTCCTGATACTTAAAGATGGTGAAATTACACCACTTACCAGGTTGCGTTCTATGACCACCGTGAGCGACTATCTATTCAACCAAATTGCAGGCTTGAAGAAGGTTTCCGCCTTGGGTGTCGGGCACGCTACCACACCCGATACAGCTTACGCTTTACTCAACAGACTTGCGGTATTTTTCCCAAAAGAGCAGATGATCCATTCTCCAATCAGTCCGGTGCTGGGTGTTTACGCCGGACCCAATGTTTTATCAATTTCGTATATTGAGGAGTAGGTTATAACATGACAGTACGTATTGTTACCGACAGCACTTCCGACATCCCCTCTGAACTGGCGCAAGAACTGGACATCACCATCGTCCCTGTTTATGTCAATATGCAAGGGAAGTCGTATCGTGACAGGATTGAAATCTCACCTGAAACCGTTTATCAAAATATGATTGAGAACGAAATCCCCATCACTACATCCCAACCAACGCCAAACGATTTCGCCGAAACATACAAGAATGTTTTGAAAGAAGCCGATGAAATCGTATCCATCCAATGTTCGACTCACATTTCTGGCTTGTATCAATCAGCACTCCAAGGCCGTGATTTGGCCCAAGGCAAGGGACGGATTGAAGTTGTTGATTCCACAATGACATCCATCGGCTTAGGAGTTGTGGCAATTGTGGCGGCCCGTCTGGCTAAAAGTGGGGCATCTCTTTCCAGTGTTTTAGATGAAGCCCGCAAAACAATTGCCCACATGCACATTTGGGGCGTATTCAATACCTTAAAATATGCTTTGCGTGGCGGTCGGCTGAGTAAAATCACCTCCAAGCTGGGAAGTATGCTCAGTGTTAAACCGATGCTAACCATTAAAGAAGGTGTTTTGCGACCGACAGGAATCGTGCGCACTCGAGCCAAGGGAATGGAAAAAATATTCGAGAATATCCTAAAATACAAAAACATTCACGATATCGGTATTGTCCACAGCAATGCTCCTGAAGATGCTCAAAAACTGCGCGCTAAATTGTCAGCCATTGTCGATGAAAACCGCATATACCTCGCGCCGTTAGGACCAGCAGTAGGTGTACATGGAGGCCCGGGAGCATTAGTCGTGGCCATAAACGCTTCTGAAACGCCTATGAACGCCGCTGAAGACGCTATTGAAAAATCACGCCTGCACATGCCTCATTTGCCTTCATTCCGTTCTCCCAAATTAAATATGGCTCCTTCATCTTGATAGTGGATCGGAATAATGCCGATCGACAATTCGCGCCTACGTCAAATTTTAGAACTGGAAAAAAAACAGGGCTATAACGACAAGGCCGTTTTCGGTGGTTTAGACAAGTTCCTTTCTCTTTGGTGGGTGCAAACCGCAGGTCAAATCACTCTGCCAGCCAAACTAAAACAAATCCGGAAACTGCTCCCTCCGGCGTTTAGCTATTCAGATGCCACGCCTGCAGACCGTGCCGATTGGGCAGGAAACTTGTTTGAATTACTGAATGAACAATCCAGCGCCAAAAAAACAGTAACCAAGCAAGCACCTTCCTCTATGAGCGTATCGCCAACACGGAGAAGCAATCCCACCAAAACGATGATGACAACATCTGATGCAAGCCTTGAATTGCCAATCTCTTCGATAAAAGGGATTGCAGTGGCACTATCGACACGTTTCGCTAAAATCGGAGTGCGTTCCATTCGAGACCTTTTATATTATTTTCCCAATCGTCATTTGGATTACAGCCGTCTGCTGCCCATCTCAGGGCTCAGTGAAAATAAAGAACAGACCATAATAGCCAACGTATGGGAAGTGCGTGTTATGGTTTTACATGGCAAACGCCACAGTGAAGCCATCTTGGGTGATGAAACTGGCAATGTGAGAGCGATTTGGTTCAACAATCCCTTTGTCACCCGCCAAATGAAAAATGGCGACCGCGTTGTGATGAGCGGTCGGGTTAGGATATTCGCTGGCAGGCCAGTTTTTGAGTCCCCCGAATGGGAGATCTATGAAGAAGGAACGTTGATTCATACCGGACGGATGGTCCCAATGTACCCGTTAACATCAGGATTGCACCAAAGGCAAGTGCGAAAACTGATTAAAAACATTGTGGACACTTATGCCGAACAACAGTCTGAATTCATACCGCAGAATATATTGAGCAAGCGTAATTTGATGACACTCAGTGAAGCAATCAGCCAAGCGCACTTTCCGCATGATTGGGCACATAAGGAACAAGCCCGCCAACGGTTGGCCTTTAACGAGCTTCTCCTGTTGCAAATCGGCGTGATGGCAAAAAAACGCAAATGGCAAAAAGAACAGCCTAGCCTTCCGCTAAGAATCGAGACTGGAATTTATGAAAAACTCATAGCTTCGCTCCCTTTCGCACTAACCGGTGCGCAAAAGCAAGCAATTGGCGAAATATACGCTGATATCAGTAAACCGATTGCCATGTCAAGGTTATTACAGGGAGAGGTCGGTAGCGGCAAAACAATTGTGGCTCTGGCGGCTCTATTGATGGGAGTCGCAAACAATTGCCAAGGAGCTCTCATGGCGCCAACCGAGATCCTGGCCACACAGCATTTCCAAAGCGTCAGTAAACTACTCAGCAATCTGGGTCAGCAAATAGAACAGAGCGATTCATTTTGCTCTTTCTCTGGCATTATGGAAAAATCCATTGGTGTGGCGCTGCTTATTTCCGATAATAAGGGCGCCACCAAGAAAGAGTTAAAAAAGGCCCTTTCAGATGCTAAAATTGACATCATAATCGGAACACATGCTCTGATTCAAAAGGAAGTCTCTTTCGCCAAACTGGGGCTTGTGGTAATAGACGAACAGCATCGGTTCGGTGTTGAACAACGTTCAGCCCTCCGCCAAAAGGGCTACAATCCGCACATGTTGGTAATGACAGCTACCCCGATTCCACGCACTCTGGCTTTAACCATTTACGGAGACCTTGATTTATCAGTGCTTGACGAACTGCCACCGGGCCGTCAAGCCATTAAAACAAAATGGTTTTCACAGGCTCAACGTGAGTCCGCCTATCGCTTCCTGCGTAAAGCGGTCTCTTCCGGACGACAAGCTTTCATCATCTGTCCATTAGTCGAGGAATCAGATGCTGTACAGGCCAAAGCCGCCATGGCCGAATACCAACGCTTATCCCAGCAGGTCTTTCCTGATTTGCGCTTATCATTACTTCATGGACGCATGTCCGCAACGGAAAAAGAAAATGTGATGCAAACCTTTAATAAACACGAAAGCGATATTTTAGTTTCAACACCAGTAGTTGAGGTTGGAATTGATGTGCCTAATGCTACGGTAATGATGATTGAGAGCGCCGATCGTTTCGGGTTGTCACAACTGCATCAATTCCGCGGGCGTGTCGGTCGCGGCGTACATCAAAGCTATTGTATGCTTATGTCAGATAACCCCTCTCTAATCGGACGCCAAAGGTTGGATATCATTGAAACAACTCAAGACGGTTTCAAACTGGCTGACGAAGACCTTAAACTGCGCGGTCCGGGCGAGTTTTTCGGGACCAGACAATCCGGGCTACCGGATTTGCGTATGGCCAAACTGTCTGATATTTCGCTTTTGGAAATGGCGCGAAATGAGGCAACCCTACTATTTGAATCAGATCCGGATCTAAAAACGAGTGAACACCAAAAACTGGCTTTAGAAATGGCCAGAGTATGGGGAAACAAAAGTGGAGAGTGGAGCTAAATTGAAAACTCATCTTTCTGCAAAAATATTTTGCCGTATAGTGCCTTGTTAACCAATAAAAACATCCTTTAATACGTCTAACTAATAAATGCCATGAATGACCTACCACAGTTGTTGACTAGAATTCGCCAGGGTGATAAAGCAGCATTTGAAGAATTTTATGAGGGAATGAAGAAACCGCTGTATACAGTCGTTTTACGTATTACGCGGAATGTTCAACTCTCGGAGGATGTTTTACAAGAATTATTTGTGAAAATCTATTTCTCGCCACCAACCAATGTAACTAGTCCACGGGCATATATATACCGAATGGCACATAATCTGGCTGTGGATACTATTAGGAAGCAAAGGGAATATGTCGAGCTTAATGAAAGTGACATTACACTTCAATGCAACCAAAACAATACTTTGTATGAAAGTGGAGTTGAAAAAGCTATCATGACACTTCCCGAAAGAGAACGCACCATTGTAACAATGCGCCTCAATGGCGATTTGAAGTTTCGTGAGATCGCTCAAATTCTCACCATCCCGTTAGGTACAGTGTTGTGGTCATATCGGAAGGCAATCGGTAAACTGCAAACCATACTAGGAGACACTATATGAGGAAGCTTTTAGGACTTTTGGTTTTATGGCTGACATTAGCGTTGGTAATCCCTGCGTTACCTGTATCCGCCAACGCTGAGATTATGAGCTTTGAAGTATACACAATAAACATAGCTAATCATCCAGACGACGTGGGCGGGGCATTTTTCACTGGCAATAATCTCTGCCTTATGGTACTCAATCCAACAACAGCCAGGAACGAGCAATTACGCACACAATACGGCGCAAAATATGCAGTCTCTTTAGATCAAATAACGATTATTCCCTGTAAATACTCCTACAATGAGTTAGTTCGCACAAGCTATGAGATTTATGTCATATTATCAAGCTCTGACAACCAGCCTTGGGCCATCGGGATTTCAGAAAACACCAACTGCGTAGAGATTTCAGTAGCAGAGCAATCATACGCCTACTACTTTTTGAGTTTTAGCCAGCAATACGGTGACAAAGTTCATGTACGAATTAACACACCTTTCATTGCTGAATATGGTTTATCGTCTTCTGACCAATTTACTTCCAATACCACCGTCTTATCACCCAACACTATTGCGCAATCGTCCCGAGATATTCCTCCGGCGGAGTATCCTGGGAATAACACTCAAAATTATCCCATGCCGAATTCCTCTCTTCTCATTCCGTGGGTAATGGGAGTCAGCATAATAGCAGCATTATCATTTCTGTATTGGCGGGATGCTCGACCGGTACGAGCCTTAAATACTGCCAGAGGAACCATTTCTTCTGCGCTAGTTCTCAGTAGCCGACAGCAAACAATCATGGCGGTAAAAAACAGCGTGGAGCAACCGAGCCATAACCTCTATCGTTCAATTATTGAGGACATCGACAAAAGAGAAAAATTTTCGTCATATAACGACCAAAAGCCATAAGTACAAAAAGGGAGAATACCAACCCATGAAAAAGAAAATTGCCATCCTCTTAAGCGTTATCTTAGTTCTGCCAACCTTTCTTGTCCCTCTGTCAAGTTGCCATTCACAAAAACTTGCCGGGCATGAGTTCTATACCGATCCTAACGTAGCCGCAATCGACTTTGCCATTAGGCTATTTCAACAAAGTGTACCTTCAGACGACAGCGCCATGATTTCCCCTCTTTCAGTGTTATGCGCCCTGGCCATGGTCGCCAACGGAGCTGATGGTAATACCCTTGCACAAATGGAACAGGTTTTCCGTTTTTCAGCCAGTGATCTCAACGAGTACTTGCACAACTATTTAGGAACACTGTCCTCCACCGAGCAGTGTAAATTCACCCTCGCCAACTCCATTTGGCTAAGAGATGATTTCGCCCCAACCGTCAAAAAAGGATTCTTGCAAGATACCAAAGATTACTACGGCGTATCGGTTTTCAACAGACCATTTACTATCCAGACTGTAGATGAAATAAATGAATGGGTTAAAGACAATACTCTTGGTTTAATCGATAAAATACTTGCTGTTATCCCTGAAGATGCCGTTATGTACATTATTAACGCATTGGCACTTGACGCCGAATGGGAGAATATTTATAAAACCAGTAATATCCGTGACGGCGAATTCACTGCCCATTCGGGAATCAAACAAAAGGTAGAGATGATGTACAGTTATGAAAACAGTTTTCTTGACGATGGCTCTGCCACTGGGTTCATAAAACATTATGTCGGAGGCCGATATGCCTTTGCCGCCTTGCTGCCTAACGAAGGGTTATCAGTTGAGAATTATATCAAAACACTCAGCGGGCAAAAACTGGCTAATACCTTAAGTAACGCTAAAAGTGTTAGGGTTAGCGCCGCAATACCAAAGTTTGAAAAAGAGTATTCGCTCGAGATGAGTGACATTCTGCAAACGATGGGTATTTCGGACGCCTTCTCGGGAAAAGCTAATTTCAGTAAAATAAGCGATAGTGCTCTGCAAATAAGCCGCGTCATCCACAAAACCTTTATTACGGTTGACGAGAAAGGAACCAAAGCCGGCGCCGCGACTCTCGTTGAAATGACTATTTCAAGTGGATATCCTCCAATCGAAACTAAAATCGTGCATCTCGACCGTCCATTTGTTTACATGATTATCGATTGTGAAACCAACCTACCGGTTTTTATTGGCACTGTACTCGATGTCTAATCAATAAAGCAGACTGGTTGCCGCCTGTGCTATAATCGGCAAATAAGCAAAACTAAACACGGGAGAGCACACTGTGGACGGCACACTAGTACTGAAACAAACCCTCATTACTTTACTCCGGACTTCAATTGAAAAAGCGCGGCAAGTTAGCAAATTGCCACTGTCGCCACTCCCGGAAATAACGGTGGAACGCCCGCAAAAGAGCGGGCACGGTGATTACGCTTCTGCAATTGCCCTGAAACTGTCACGCGTTTGTGGAATGAACCCTCACGAAATCGCTCAAGCGATTGTTGCTCATCTTGAACCCATTCCACAACTGTCATCGGTAACAATCGCCAGTTCCGGTTTTATCAATTTCACTTTCTCAAATGACTGGCTTTACTCACAAGTTGAGGAAATTTTGCTGGCAAACGAAGATTTTGGAAACCTCAACATCGGCAACGGCAAAACCGTACAAATCGAGTTCGTTAGTGCCAACCCGACCGGGCCTTTACACGTCGGGCATGGTCGCGGAGCCGTTCTTGGCAGTACCCTCGCAAATATTCTAGAAGCCGCCGGATACAAAGTAGAAAGAGAGTTCTACATTAACGATGCCGGTAACCAAATGTCGGTTTTTTACCGTTCGTTATTCGCTCGCTATCAGCAAGCATGCGGGGTTGAAGCTGAAATGCCGCAGGAAGGCTATTTCGGGCAGTATGTTACTGACCTTGCTTACCAAATCAAAGCCGAAGAAGGGCAAAGATATCTTGAAATGGCAACGGATGAAGGACAAACCATGCTCGGCAAGCTAGGAGTTCAGCGCATGCTATCTCTCATCCGCACAGATCTTGCCAGATTAGGTGTGCATTATGACTGTTGGTTTTCTGAGCAAAGTCTGTTTGATAACGGACAGTTCTCACAGGTCATGGATAAGCTTAACGCGCTCGGACATGTTACACAAAAAGAAGGCGCTACTTGGTTTATTTCTAGCGCTCTTGGCGAGGATAAAGACAACGTGGTTATTCGCAGTAGCGGCTCACCAACCTACTTCGGCACAGATATCGCCTACCACTACAATAAATTCGCCGAGCGCAATTTTTCGCGCGTAATAGACATTTGGGGTGCCGATCATCACGGACATATTGCTCGTATGAGCGCCGTTGTGCAAGCTTTAGGGCTTGACCCCACCAGATTAAAAATAATCATCGCACAATTGGTAACCCTGAAGCGCGGCGGAGATGTTGTGCGTATTTCTAAACGCACCGGAGATATGATTACACTCACCAATGTTTTGGATGAGGTGGGAGCAGATGCCTGCCGGTTCTTTTTCTTGGCGCGCTCAGCAGACAGTCAGATGGATTTCGATTTGGATCTGGCCACCAAGGAATCATCCGAAAACCCGGTATATTATGTTCAATACGCTCATGCCCGAATCTGTAGCATCCTAAAACTGGCAAAAGAAGAGGGAATGGATTTTTCAGACGGAGATGCTTCTCTATTGAATGATGAAGCCGAACTTTCACTGCTCAGACTCATACTGCAACTTCCTGAAGTCATCGAGTATTCAGCCCGTACATTGGAACCACAGAATCTGCCCCATTACGCACAAGACTTAGCCACCTGTTTTCATAGTTTTTACAAACGCTGTCGCGTGGTAAACAAAGAAAATCATGCGCAAAGCAAAGCACGTCTGAAGTTGATTGCAGCGGTAAAAGTCACCTTAGCAAGGACACTGGGGTTGATGGGAATGACAGCACCTGAATCAATGTAGCAAGCTAAACGACTAAGCAAGTTACGGTACGCGAAATACCTTCCACGGCATGAATCTCGGAGGTGATGACATCACCGATAGCATTGAGTGTTTCTGATTCAATTACGGCAATGATGTCATACGGTCCGGTAACAGTATCGACAGATTTCACGCCTTTGATATTGCTTAAAGCAGTTATGATGTCTTTATTTTTCCCAATTGTCGTCTCAACAAGAACAAACGCTTTCGCAGCCATAAAGTCCCCCTTGCTAAAAAGCTTCTGATGGCAGAAATATACAAGAAAAGCAGGAATTAATCAAGGCAGTCACCAAATTAAAGCTTAATATGCTTGCCCAGTTGGTCCGTCTATATGACAGAAGACAACCAAACAGTTAGCCAAATATACCCTATAATAGATATTAAGCCTAGTAACACCGCACCAATTTTTACCGGCATTCGTGAATAATTAAAGCCCAAATTACTCCCAAATCTATCTTCCACTACATACGCCGGATCATCAGGGTTGTGATAAAACATGCCAATGGCCCAAAATCTGTCATCGCCACGCCCATGTGTATCCTGTAACAGCACTTTGCTGCTGGAGTTATCTACTGTGGCATCAAGTATCATATCGGGTTTAATTCTGCATCCACCTTGTCCCGAACGAATGAAAACAGTCACAAAAACAATAATCGGAAGTATCATTAGCGTCAGCGAAAACCATAGTGGAACCACAAGTTCAGGCCACAATGCTACGTACCCAAATAGTAAGATTGATATTGTTATTCCCAAAGTCATAAAACCTAAACTGTGACCGACACGTTTCCGATAAATACGATGCTGAGTAAAAGAAAGCTCCGGGGTTTGGGCATCAATTTGTAACCTGGCTTTCACAAATAAAATCCCCACCAGCCACATCAGCAATGCTGTTCCTAACCCAAAAAGGGGCGTCATTATTACATATATAATTGACTTTTCCGCCCAAGCATCCGGATTCATGTTGATATCGAAGTGGGTTGGTATGATATCGGGAAGATAAGGATATCTACCCAGCGCCAGAAGAAGGCTCCCAACAACCAACAACAGAGTAACAACATACCAAGCCCAGGGAAGTTCAGAAAGATTACCGCGAGTGAAAGAGGTCTTGGTTTCTGCAAAAACCGATTCGGATACTTTCCAAGAGCGTTCTTTTTTTAACGCTAAGGCCTGCCGCCAATTAGGCACAAAAGCCCATAATTGTACAGCAATAAACAGTAGCGGAAAATACATAGCGGCAATCAGTGTTATGCCCTGCACAACCAAGTATTGAATAATTGCTAGCACCAGAATGGTAAACATTCCAGAAAGGCATATAATGACATAGCGTTTGCGCATACTGCGGGCCTCAGGACATCCATGTTCCTCAAGTGGAATCTTTACGCCAAATAAGAATGATTTCCTAGTCAAGAAAGGGATAATTGAAAGCAACCCACCGCATAAAATGATTACAGCAACATTAACGGCAAAGAGGATTCCATTTACTTCTGACACGACATCTCTCCAATCTCAGATTCGCTTTGGGCGTTCCGATAGCAATCAACACAAATTCTTTTAAACTCATTTTCACTGATATTTCGACAAACCGCCTCAGCAGCCGATAAGCGAAGCTGATAAGCAAGCTTACCCTTAAACTCTTCACCACCCCCAACTGTTTGCGCCACCAACGCCCCTTTTCGCCTATCCATCACAATATATCCTTCTTCACAGAGGATAGCATAGGCTTTGTTGACGGTATGGAGATTAATCCCAAGATCAGCCGCAAGCCGGCGAACCGACGGCAACGCTTCTCCGCGTGCTATCTTTTTGGAAGCAATGCCAAGGAGAACTTGTTCACGGAGTTGTTCGTATATGGGAGCTTTGCTCAGGGTTTCTATTTCAATAATCATCTCAGCCAGCCCTCCCCTTAATTTATATCTGTTATATATCTATTATATCATATAGAACAATCAAGTCAACAGCATTTTATTGTTTTGCGGCATCAACTACCCATTTAATTTCTTTGAAAATTATAGGCAAGCCAGAATACTACCTTTCTCCAAGATTCCCGAACTACGAATCAAGCATAGGGTACCATTCCGGAGCGTTCTTTTTGATAGTGAAGTCTGCCCAAACGGTGTATTTATGAGCTTGATTACCTTCAGACTCGTAAAAGGATATGTCAGTTATTATCCTATATTGTCCTTCTCTTAGTTTTACGGAGAGCATTGCTGGTTGAACGCTGTAATCATAACTGCTACCAATATTTAGGCCAATTGCAATCGAGGTAAATACGGTTCCACTTCTAAATGGGACTTTTTTCCACACATTTCCTACTTGTTTTGCAATGGTAAAGGAAGTACCACAAACATAGTGTCCGGTGGCAAATTGATTCTTCAATTGAGCAGATATCAAGCTAAATTCAGGGCTATACTGTGCACCATAGCATTCGAAAAAGATACCCTCTATGCTTTCATGCGGAAAAACAACTTCATCCCAATTCCTTTCCTTCACCACATCGCCCATTCCATGAACCGCAAATCCTACACTTACCGCCACAACCAAAACAAAGGAAGTGATAACCAAACTAATTGGCTTTATTATATTCGGAAAATATCTTGCTCGCCCAAGCCCTTCACCATTTCCAATCGAGCGCGGCACTCCGCCACCAAAGATGAATCCCAGTGAGACGATAACAGAAAAGATGATTGTTAGCACTCGCCACGGAACTTGCCAAAACTGCGCCATCAAAATAGATAAATCTTGCGGACGCCAAAAAAGCGCGTACCCGACAGCCACAGCTACAATGGCACAAAAAAGCACCAATCCAGCGGCCACATCTTTGGCAAGCCTCGCCATCGAATCATATTTCTCTCCTACAATCAGGTCAACAATTCTCTCAAGCGCAGTATTAAATATTTCCGCGGAAATGACCACGGCAATTGTAACCAACAATACCACCCATTCTGCTCTTGCCATTGAAAGTGCCGCCGCCAGCCACAGTGCATAAACAGCTAAAACCAAGTGTATACGGAAATTGCGCTCATGGCGCAGACAATACCACAACCCACAACCGGCATAAACAAAAGACTTGGTAAACTTTTTGATCATTATGGTGCTTTTACCTTCACATGCGCATTATTTTTGTCTTTTAGATGGTAGCTGTATCATTTCTATTCTTCAGTATTACAACAGCACTTCGGATTGGTTATGCATGAATAGTTGTTGCTTTTGGGTGTCAGGGTAATATGCTCTTTAACAGTCTAAAAAACTATTCTTATTTAAAACACGCTCAACTTTACCAGCATCGTAACAGCTATTTGTAGAACACCTGAGATTAAAGTACTATTCACACTATTATTGTATGCACTGTCATTTTTAGTCAAGGGCTTGAACATTGAAGGATTATATTTTGAACGAAAAACAAGAACTGTTTTCAAACCAGCTTACGCAATAATATGAGCTAGCGAAGCGGCAATGTTTCAGAAAACATTCCTGTCCTGTCATCTGCTCACATAAAGGGAAAGCTCGCACCATTGCATTCTTGAAAATGCAATCGGAAATAACACAAAATGATTGGTTATCAGTTTATTTGGGACGTGTAATGAAAGCAGCCGCAAAAAAGATGCTGACAATAATGATTACGCTGAGTTTTTCCGGCAGCGCTTTTTTTCTAGACACGGCAATCATGGACAAGCGAGAATAATTGGCGGTTTCTGGAGTTTTGACCAAGGCAGAGAATTTGGCCGTTAAGGAGGCTTTAATGACAAATAATAACGTGATAGAGGTAAACAACCTTATTAAGCGCTATAAAGGCGCCAAAACTCTTTCTGTAGACAATATCAGTTTTTCGGTAAAGAAAGGTGAGTTTTTCGCTTTTTTGGGTCCCAATGGCGCTGGTAAAACCACCACCATTTCAATCTTAACCACTACTTTGGGCAAAACAGCCGGCGAAGTCAAAATTGCCGGTTATGATATCGACAAAGAAGCTCGCCAAATCCGTGAACGAGTGGGCATTATTTTTCAAAAACCCAGCCTTGATCGTCAATTAACCGCCGAAGAAAATATTCGCTTTCATGCTTGTCTTTACGGAATGTGCGGATATAGACCGAGTTTCAAACTAATGCCTAAAGCTTATCGTGACAAAATCACTGAATTAGCCGAGATTGTTGGCATTAGTAATGACGCTTTGTTCAAGCCCGTAAAAAAGCTTTCCGGAGGAATGCAAAGAAAGCTGGAAATCGTACGCAGTTTAATCCACACTCCAGAGGTCTTGTTCCTGGACGAACCGACACAAGGTTTAGATGCTGTCAGCCGACGCGGGCTGTGGGACTATATAAACAGTGTTCGCAATCAATATGAGACCACCATTTTTCTAACTACCCACTATATTGATGAAGCCGAAAGTACGGATAAAGTTTGTATAATAAACCACGGCAAAATCGCCGCCAATTCCTCTCCCGACAACTTAAAAAAGAGCTTGCTCAAACAAGAACTAATTCTAGATGCCGATGACAGGAACGAGCTAGTCTCTGAGCTTTCTGCGCTGAATCTGCCTTTCAGCATAAACGAACATGTGATTGTGCCTTACACCGAGTCCCCACAAGCAATAATCGCTTGTTTAAAAACCAAATTAAGTGTGTTAAAAATTCACGAACCGGCATTAGAGGATGCCTACGTCGAGTTTTTAAGCAAAACGGAGGTCGTAAAGTTATGAACGAGTATATTTTGGCACGCAAAAAGTCACGTTATTTTAGAGAACTAAATACAATCGTAGCCGTTATAGCTCGTGAGGTTACTGTCTTTTTTAAATCACCAGCCGCCATAATTATGAGTCTTGCCATGCCGGTTATGATGATGTTCATGATTGGAGGCAATATGATGGGTATTGCCGGTGGTGAGAGTCTTGGTCCATTCATGCTTGTCGGAATGCTTGTGAATATGCTATTTATGGTAACTTGCATGGGTATGTCTTCACTTGTGGACGATCACGAGACTGATTTTAACCAAGAAATACTGGTATCGCCGGTTTCGCGTTACTCACTCGTTATCGGCAAGATTTTTGGAGCATCTTTTGGCGCGATAATCAGTATGGCAGGCACAATTATCGTCGGACTGATGATGGGCATAACACTTCCATTATGTCAGCTTTTACTTATTCTGGCTCTTTCTCCTCTAATGTGTTTCGCCGGCGGCGCGATGAGTATGATTCTGATTGGCTTGATTAAAAGCAAGAAGACCGCTAACTTCGCAGTAATGCTTATAACCATGCCACAAATGTTTTTATCAGGCGCAATTATTCCGGTCAACGAGTCTAATACAGTGTTGCTAATTCTGAGTCGCCTAATGCCAATGACTTACTGCATTGACCTGACCCGCGCGATAACTGGTATCGAACAGCCTACATTTAATCCAGCCGTTAATTTCGCCGCAATAACAGCCTTGTCATTTATCTGCCTTGTAATCGGCACCTTCTTTTTCGCAAGGTCGGAAACAAACCGCTAAACGTATCTGAGAAAGAGCAAAGCAATGATTTAGATTAATCCGGCAAAATATTAATCGAACGCCGCTTGGTGTTCGCAGTTAAACACGATATATGGTACAATTTTGGTTCGTGCAAAAACAATGTTAGAAATAAATGTATCGCAATTGTTAAAAAGCACCATCGGCACCAAAAGGGTGGTGTCAATCGGTGACAGCGTAGAGGTTTCAGGGTATGGGGAGTGCCAAGTCAACGGACAACTACAACTAATGCGCACCAATCGCAGTATTCTTGCCCAAGGCAAACTGAACACCGTGGTAGCAGTCTCCTGCGCACGCTGTTTGGATACTTTTTTCTGTCCCTGTGAGATTGAAATTGAGGAGGAGTACTATCCGATTACCGATGTTTCCACCGGCATTCCTCTTGATGAGCAGGCCGAACCGGATGATTTTGTGATTGACGAGCATTTAGTACTGGATATCGGTGAAGCCGTACGGCAATACACCTTGCTGGCGGTGCCCATGAAGCCATTATGTCGCCCGGATTGTCCGGGGATAAAACTGAATGATAATTTTATTAAGGAGCAAGACTAACCATGACGCCATTACCTAAGAAAAAAACCTCACATGCCAGACAAGGCGAACGCCGCGCACATCTGAGAGCCAAAACCTCAGCGGTGGTGAGTTGCCCTCAATGCACCCAGCCTAAAGTTCCTCATCATGTCTGCCCTACCTGTGGCACATATGATGGACGTGAAGTGATTGAACTCAAAACCAAAACGAAGAAAACATCTTAATTCAACACTGTCAGTTGGATAATTCCAGCTAGAGAAATATCATGGACCGTACTATTAACAAGGTGGTCTTTGTTTTCCCCGGTCATGGCTCACAGTATGTGGGCATGGGAAAAGACATTTATCATGCCTACCCTGAGGCGCGTGCTATATTCGATAAAGCTGACTCCATACTGGATTTCCCATTATCAAAGCTTTGCTTTGAGGGTCCATTGGAAGAACTGCGGCTAACAGTGAACGTACAGCCGGCACTTCTTACTGTTTGTACGGCACTACTCAACGTCATGCAAAAAAGCCTTTACTACTCTCCACCAGCCTTTGTTGCCGGTCATAGCCTTGGAGAATACACCGCTGCTGTTGCTTGCAGAGCCATAACTTTCACTGATGCCCTTACACTGGTACGCCAGCGCGGACAGTTAATGCATCAAGCCGGCGTACAAAAACCAGGCATGGCAGTTGCGATATTAGGTTTAGAAAACGATACTGTGGCAGAAATTGCCAATGCCACCGGTGTCTATGTCGCCAATTACAACTGTCCAGGGCAAGTGGTAGTCAGCGGAGAGAACCGCTTGGTTGAGCAAGCTGTTGGGCTGGCAATTTCTCGTGGTGCATCAAGAACCGTACCCATCCCAGGAAATACCGCTTTTCATTCACCGCTTATGAAGACAGTAGCACAGGAATTGGCACAATCAATCGCTACCGTAGAATTTAACCAGCCCAATTGCCCTCTCATCGGCAACACTTCAGCCTCCCCGCTTTCCTCAATCGGTGAACTGCAGGATGAACTGCGACAACAATTGTACAGCCCTGTACAATGGAGCCAATCAATCGCTTATCTTGTGTCACAGGGAGTAGATTTGTTGGTTGAAATCGGGCCTGGCGCTGTGCTTTCTGGCCTTAATAAACATGTTGACAAACAATTGTCAGTAGCGAATATCAGCGATGTCAAATCTATCGAAAACTACCTTGCACAAGGTTTTGCAAAATGACGCTTGAAGGGAAAATAGCTCTGGTTACTGGGGGTGGGCGTGGTATCGGGCGTGCCATTGCTCTTCAACTGGCATCCGAAGGAGCCTCCATAATCCTAAACTCTTTAACCTCGCAAAACGCCGAGACAGCCAGCCAAGAAATCCGCTCTATCGGGGGGCAGGCACAAGCATTCCCTGCTGATGTTTCATCACCCACAGCAGTAAAAACCTTATTTGAGGCAATCCGGAAAGAATACCAAAGAATTGATATATTGGTTAACAACGCCGGCATTATTCGCGACCACATATTGCTTAAAATGCAAGATAACGACTGGAACGAAATTTTACAGAATAACCTGAACAGCATTTTTCTTTGTTCACGTGCGGCTCTGAGAATGATGCTACCTCAACGCTGGGGACGTATTATCAGTATTTCCAGCATAGCCGCTTTTGCGGGAAACACGGGACAGACAAGTTATGCTGCCGCTAAAGCCGGCATTATCGGCTTTACCCGTTCTCTGGCACGAGAAACTGCCCGCAACAACATCACCGTTAACGCGATTGCACCAGGCTTAATCGAAACCGATATGACCAATAGTTTTTCCGCCAAACAAAAAAGCGAACTCGTCAGTCGAATCCCATTGGGATATGCTGGAACCCCGCAAGATGTAGCTGAAGCGGTTTCATTTCTTTCCTCAGACAGAGCCCGCTACATAACCGGCCAAACACTCACAATCGACGGCGGATTAACAATATGCTAATGTATTTTGTGAGAGCACAATGATTAAACCAAGACATAAAGCCCGTGAAATCGCCTTGCAAACACTCTACGAATACGATACCACCACCCACACCACTATTGCCGTGCTCGAACGAGCCTTTACAGAGAATATACTGGATGAAGAAACGATTCAATTTGCCACCGAACTTGTAAACGGAGTAAACTCACACCGAACAGAAATTGATACGGTAATCCATAGTCATGCCGCTTCGTGGCCGTTGGATCAGATAGCTACCATTGACCGGAATATTCTCCGACTTGCAATCTATGAACTTTTACACAATAATAAAGTACCCGTGCAGGTAGCCATCAATGAGGCTGTGGAATTAGCCAAAGATTTTGGAGCTGACAGTTCTCCGCGTTTTATTAATGGTGTATTGAGGACAATCAGCCGCTTGACAACAAGAGAGAATTTGGAGAATTAATATGGCAACAGTTTTAGAACGCGTACGTAAACTCGCTGCGGCTCAGTTGGGAATAACCGCTGATGAAATCAGATCGGACGCTATTTTTACCACCGATTTGGGCGCTGATTCTCTTGATATGGTCGAGATGATGATTGCTTTGGAGAATGAATTTACAATCCACGGAAAGAAAATCGCCATCCCTGATGAAGAAAGCGAAAAAATGCTTTCTGTTCAGGATATCGTGAATTACATCCGTAGTATCGGCATTACCGACGTAGAAGCACCCAAAACATCTGACAAGAGTGAGCTACAAAGAAGCGGTACTGGAAAACCTGCTTTTTCCCGATTGCCATTCAGGCGCTCTGATCCCCCAAGACAAGATAAAAATAATCAGTCACCGAATCAACAACAGAATCGTACTCGCCCCGGACGTAGCAACTCCAACCCTCATAATTACCGTCCACAGAATCAAAATAACCAGCAGAATCATAGCTCGGAAAAACAATAACTATGGGACTTCACCAGCATATGTGGGGTTGCTGATGTTCCTGAGTCCATAACCAGTACGACTCCGCTTCGGATATATCTTCGTTGGTATCGGCAGTGGTTTGTGCTATCTGCGGGAGAGTATCCTCCATAGGCTTGCCAAAGGCCTTTTTGAACTTCACCATTATATCAATTTGAGAGAGAATCTTGTGATTATGCTTTGGTTACTGCCTAAGGGCACAATAGAAAAAGCCAAGGCAAACCCTGCCTTTTCCGTTTTATAAGACCCGCAAGGGGCATTGTTACTATTTCCATTGCAAAGTAGCATATTACTATGCATTCGTCACTCGTTTTTGCGTCTTGATGCTCAGTTTTACTTGCTCATCTATGCATGAATAGTTGCTACATTAGGTAACGGAGTAATACAATAAGCTGTTTTGAGACTTTCTTAACTTCCTGTCCTCTATTGTAACGTAAATCCCAGCTCTGTTAACCTTTATAACAAAAAAATGAACATCTTGAGAAAAGAAAGTAAAAACCATTTAATGTGGCGTTCAATAAGACCATATATTTTTCATACAATTTATATATTATTTATCTTCCTTGTTGTGCCTATCACATTGATAATATGCGATGTTGTCGAAGTGAAGGGTGGTAAATATTTTAACATAACAATTTTGGTATTCATTTTTATTCTCTATCTTTATTTTG
>WRNG01000002.1 GCA_009776735.1 Dehalococcoidia bacterium
ATGGTGGCTATGATGGCTTCCGACAACCCGGTGGGGGGGGCATCCGATATAACTGAAAGAGTGTTGGACCATTTACGCAAAACTCGTGTTAACGCTGATTTTCTGGCCAGTTTGGGGAAAGAGCGGCTGTAAAGAAGCGGCCAGCACCTAATTATGTATATTTTGGTATTTACAGCCAGATTGATAATCAAGGAATCGCGGGAGCATTCTTGAATGAAAAAATATTTTAAATGATGAGTAAAATTTACTGTTTTGGGTATTGACATCTCGTCAATACATGCTAATATAGATAGTTGAAGTCTGTAAAAGGAGGTGGTATGTTTGCATATACCCACCGTGGGGGTGCGCCTGTTGGGTGCGATTTGGAACGATTGATGAAATGTGTCTTTGGAGAAGTACTTCTGAGACGTAACGATAAAAAGGAAATTATTAATTATTTATAAATTTACAAGGAGTTTTTAAAAGTCGATGAAAAGCAAGTTTGCTAAAATTTTAGGTGTGGTTCTGACAACCTTGATGGTTGCTAGTATCCTACCGTTTGCTATTCCTGTTTCCGCTGGTGAGCAGTCATGGTCAAATTGGGGTAGCGGTAATCTGCCCAGCCCTAGCAATTTTGTTCTTGCTCCCAGCATGATTAAAGCCGGTCCTTTTGATCAAGATTGCAATGGTGAGTGGATTTATGCCTACGCAGAGTTCGGTCCTCAGGTTAATGCCAATTATCCGCCGGAGGGGCCGGCATTGATAAAATCTAATGACCAAGGCGTTACATGGGAACTGATAAAAGTAAATACTCCCATTTTTATTTCTGGTTCCGGTGAGTATATCATTGATATTGTTTGTCCGAAGGCGCTTGGTTGTGAGGGTGATATTTTCTATCTAACCAACAAAGGTATGTATTGGTCGCAAAACGAAGGTCGAGATTTCGTCCGTCACGTTTCCCCGAGTGAAGATTATGATTTCACTTGTTTTGATGTTGTCCTCATGAAAGGAGTTGCTACGCAAGAGCGTTATGTGGCAGCTATCGGTGTGAATTCAATGACGACCATGCGCTTAGGTGGTACTGGAACTACCATGCCGGATGGTCTGTATATGTGGGATCAGAACGTGGGTTCGGGTGACTCTCTCTTGCCTGTAAATAAAACTTTTAATGATGCTCATACTTATGATATTCTAGCTGTAAAGTTTGCTCCAACAGCTTATACTGATTCAGCTTTGGTGGCAATTGGGCAGAGATATAATGGTGAGATCCGTATTAGTTCAAAGACAGGCTCTACTTGGGGCGACAATTCCCCTGACATCACTATTTCGCCTCTAGGTCCCTCGCGTCGTGTCGCTGGGGCTGCGATTGCTTTCCCGAGCGATTACAATGCTAAAACTGCCGTCAATTTCATTTACAGCTTGGATGATCCAAATGGACTTCGTGGTGGTATCTTCAAGATTCACAATTTCAAGACTAACGGTACAGATTTTTCCAAGAATGAGAGAATTGACGATCCTGTAGTTAACGTACAATCATGGAGTAATCTCTCAATGGTTGGTACTACGACCAATGGCACGCTTATTGCTGGAGTTAGCAAAAGCAAGTTAAGTGGTGATCCGAGCAATATGGTTAATATTTGTCGTAATCCTTTTGCCTATGTGGGCACTGGTACCGTTCATCCGACAGCGGCCAAATTTGATGAGTGCGTGATGTCGTGGAACGATCCTGATACTCCCGTATGGGTTTTACTTGACAAGGCCTTTTTGACCAATGGGGTTGCTTACGCTCTAAACGGTGGTGTGAATGGTTGGGGTGGTTTTGCCAAGAGTACAGATTATGGTGTGACATGGTCACAATGTTGTCTCATAAATGACAGGATTGATTTTATTGTTGATTTTGCGATGATTGATGTCGATTCCGGCAAGTTGGATATATTCTTGATTTCTCAATATCAAGAAACCTCTGCTCCGACGTTTAATCACTTCAGTTATTGGCGCAGTTTGGCGTCGAATGGGAATACTTGGGAGCGTGTTGATGTTGTTGACGTCGATGCTGCTTCGTTAGATCCTACGCTTTTCGCTTACGATAGAATTGCGTTGTCTCCTGATTACTTGGATGACTCAACAGTGTTCCGTTATGAATGGATGGGAATCGGGACAGGTGTCCTTGAACGTTCCATTGATAAATTTGCCTCATTTGAGGTCGTTGAAGACAATACTTTACAGATTTGGTCATTCCAGCCATTAAGTGCTGAGAAATGGGTGATAGGTAGCGATGGAATGCTTTCAACTCAGGCTAATGATAGCCCTGGTTTATGGTGGGACTACGCTGTTGATTATATTATTGTCGACTTAGCTCTTGGTTCAAATGGGCATGTAGTTGCCTTGGGGCAGGATGCTAATGGTTTCAGACTTTTCAGAACTACAAATAGTGGGCAAGGTGCTAGTGGCTGGTCTTTCGCATCGGCTGCGCATGCTGCTATAACTAAATCGGGTAGTTACGGAACTCTTACACTTGCTGATAACTACGCATCTACCAATAATGCTTTTATCGGATTGCGTGATCTAAATTCTTCTTCCGATGATGCTATATACAGATGTGCTTTGAACAACGGTACAAGAACTTGGACTAAGATTAGCAGTACAGGTTCAACAACTAGCTTGGTGTCTGCCGCAGCCGTTGGTAATACCACCGAAGGTTCTGGTGTTGTTTACGGTGTGGGTTCAAGGACGGCTCGTATTCTGGGTACACAAAATGACTGTACACGAATTAATGGTGGCACTGATCCTTTTAGTGGTTCATCTGTTGATTATCACACCAGAATCATTGCGACATCAAAGCAATCCGGAAACGTAATTTTGTTCGCCTCAAGGGGAGCGACAATTTACACTTATACTGACTATCTAGCTGTTACAGGGACCGGCGTAAGTACAAGTGAACCTACGAAGAATTCCGCGACTGGTAAGTACGAATCCATTCTTACTTTTGATAAACTTGCTTATGCTAGCGGTACCAACCCCTATCAAGTTAAGGTTGGGTTAACTGACAACAGTAACTTAAAGAATTACTTTAATACCACCTTGACACCAACTGGTGTTACCGTTACCTCTATTGCTGATATTGATGGTCAAAAGGCATATAGAATAAGTGGGTTAGACCTTAGTACCACGTACTATGTCTATGTGTGGGCACAATCTCCCGTTCCGAGTTTTATGTTTACGGAAGCCGGTGCTACAATTGTCACTCCTCCGGATCGTGTAGTAAAGATTATCGGTTTGGTGCCCGCTCCCGGGGCCACTAATATACCGATTCGTCCGTCGTTTGAATGGTTACCTAATGATGAATCCAAAGTCTATGGTTACCAATTTGAGCTATTTACTGCAGAAGTTGGAGACAGTGTTGCTTATAACTCCAATATCCCAAGCAGAGTGTTAAGCTACCAGATTGATGATGTGACTATTCATAACTTGGTGTGGGGAACCTCCAGGACAGCTCTTCTTTACAATACCAACTATGTATGGCGTGTTCGTTCGATTGGTGCTGATGCTAAAGGTGAAAGTACGGGGGTCTACTCTGAGTGGTCAACGTTTACTTTCACTACAGTTGCAACGCCTCCCACTACTGTGAACAATACGACGACTGTGACGGCTCCTGCTCCAGCAATTCCAGTACCTGTGATTAGTCTTACAATTCCTGCTGGACCGACGGTTACTGTAAACGAAGGTGTTCAAAATCCTACATTTACGATTGTTCCTCCTGATACTGCTACTCCACCCTATGTTTGGATTGTGATTGGCATTGGTGCAGTTCTTTGTGTGGCTGTTATTATTCTTATTGTACGCACACGCAGAGTTGCATAGTTTATAGGCTATTTTTCTAGAGGGAAAAAGGATGGCTCCTCAATTGAGGAGCCATCCTTTTTGTCTGTTTGGATGAATTCGATGTATACGTTGGCATATATATCGAAAAGTAAAAGGCACTAAAGGTGTTTCTTCAATATTTCTATCCCTCTCTTTAATCTCATGAAACAAATAGCCCTCGACTACTCTACATTTATACTATCTCAGCTTAAATTATTTTAAGTAGTTGGATGTGGTGCCCACAGAGAGTTATACTTTGCGGAAGACCTATGGTGCATGAACAGAGGTCAGGGGTTTTTCGTCGGGCTGAACGTATTGCCCAAAACTGTTTGAAATACTAGACTTTGAAGCGTGAAATGGCTATGAAAGTGTTGACGACTCATTCTTGAAATTGCTTCTGAACACACGAGCATTATTGACAAAAGCAAGCGTAAAAGGATATTCTTTAATGTGAATGAAATAAGCTGAATCTTTTGCCTTGTGGTGTTGTGGTTTATTTTGTAACTTTGTAAGTGGAGGTTGACGTGACGTTTAGGAAAATCCTGAGACATGTTACTGTGGCTATCGTAGTGGGAGTGCTAGCATCAACTTTGTTTATTGCTAGTCAAGTCCAAGCGGCCACTACTCTTACTGCGAATCCTTTGGTTGTGGCACCAGGCGATAAAGTTACGATTAGCGGGACAGGGTTTCAGTCCCCTGTCACGATTCAATGGACCTATGGCAACGTAAATATTTCTATGACGGGGAACGTTTTTGAGGTAGAGTTAGAGATTCCTGCGAATATAACGACTGTTATGCAGTGTGAGGTAATTGCTACTGACATTTATTCAACTTCTGACAAAACGTCTTTTTTTGTTGTTCCGAGAAATTACGCTCTAAGTAGCAATTCGGGTTTTGTGGGAGACCCAATAACGATAACAGGTGATGGGTTTTCCGCAAATCAGGAAGTAACACTTTTGTGGGACGGTCTGTTCCTAAAATCCTTTATCGTTTCGTCAACGGGTGCGATACCAAATGGGACTACTTTCTTAGTACCGCACGCTGAGAAGGGAAATCATACAATTTCGTTGAAAGACATGAATGCGGCGACCAGAAATTTTGTGGTGAACCCCCGGATTAATATTGATCCTATCTCTGGAGGTGTTGGTGACATTATCGCAATAACGGGGACTGGTTTCACTAAAACAGCATCTATCAACATCAATATTGATGGGTTCGCATTAACTGGGCCTACCACGCCATCAACCATTTACGTTGATGCCAACGGGGACTTTAATGCAAAATTTTCCGTCTCGCCCATGACTCGAGGCAGTCATATTGTACAAGCATCGGATGGTTCTGGAGGGATTGCTTCAACGAACTTAGACATTGGCGCTAAGATCGCTCTTACACCATCAAGTGCCAAAATTGGGGAGAGCATTGCGATTGTTGGAACGGGGTTTCAGCCCAACGAGGAGATTACTATTGAAGTTGATGGAGTATTGGCTGATATTAACCCTTTTGTAACTGATGCCAGCGGCGGTTTTTCTTTACTAAGCGTTACTGTTCCTCCCTCATGGGGAGGTGGCGTGCATGAGGTTACTGCCAGTGATGGGCTGTACAATGCTTCAGATAATCTTGCTATTGTTCCCCAGATTATTGTAGGCATGTTTTCTTCTACTGTTGGTTCAAAAGTGCCGATTACTGGGAATGGTTTTGCTCCCAATGCTACTATCACGTTCTTTTGGGATGGTGTGGCAGAAACCACAACTACAGTTTCGTCAATTGGTGCTTTCAGTATAGACTTTGTTGTGCCAAACAGTTACGTGGGGGGGCACATGGTAAGGGTAGCAGATGATAACAACTATGCTGAGGACTATTTGTCTGTCGTCCCCAGAATTACTGCCTCCCCAAATACTGGGAGATTTGATGATAGCATCATTATTGGTTTCAGTGGTTTTGCTCCGAATAGCGCGATAAAGGAAGTATTACTGATTTCAATAAATGGGGCGGATGAGTTTGTGTTGGTAACAAATCCTGTTGCTATTGCTACCGATTCGAATGGCAGTGCCAGTGCTTCCATTAGGGTGGCTGGAGTATATTGCGGTGATTGGTATATCAAAGCGGAAGATATTAATAATAATGCTACAACGACGACTTTCACCGTAATATCCAAATTAGGTGTTTCTAACGGAACCGACAGCGTATTTGAAGCTAGTTCCACAGACCAAGTGGTAATTGTCGGTACCGGTCTATTGCGCAATAGTAACATTTCCCTTACTTGCAATGGTCTTTCAGTACTTACTGGTACAGCATTGAAAACCGACAACTATGGTAGCTTTATTTTTCAGTTAGAACTACCAGAGAACGCTTCGGCAGAAGCTTTCGAATTTGTATGTTCGGATGGAAGCAATAATGCTTCGTGTGCAATTGTTGCCGTACCTAAGGCGATTACCGATAAGCCTACTTCACAAGACGGGGAGTACGGTTATGTCGGTATGGAAATGACTATTACTGGCTATAGTTTTGTGGCTGGAAGTACGATTACATTGAAGTTTGATGCTACAATACTAGGTACTGTTTTATCTAATACTAATGGGTCCTTTACTGCCTTGATCAAAATCCCTGCCGCAGTTGCCGGAAAACATTCTATTGGTGTTGATGATGGCACTAATTCCCTTGACATTGATTTCTTCATGGATTCTGTAGCTCCTAGTATTGCCAGCCTGTCCTCTCCTGTCGCCTTTGGAAAAACAGAGCAGCAGGTGACTTTTAATTGGACTGCTGTTTCGGATGATAGTGGAGTGGTTTATCGCCTTCAGATAAGTAAAGATATCAACTTTACTTATCTGCTATTAGATACAACTGGAATTTCGACCAATAAATACAAATTGGACGCTACCGAAAAGCTTGTCAATACTGACATTGAAGAACCGTATTACTGGAGAGTAATGGCCATAGACTTGGCTGGCAACGAAGGATTGTGGTCAGAAGCAGCCGCTTTCACCGTCGGAACTGGATTTCCTCCTTGGCTTATAATAATATTGTGGGTTGTGGGAGGAGTCATTGCGCTGGGTGGGATTTTAGTTGTGGGGTTGTGGATTGGTAGGCGAATGGCCTATCGGGCATACTGATTGGATTGGCTCCTATGCGCAAAATGATTACAAAAAATTGCCTGCTAGGTAAGTGGTTGGCAATCGCTTATGCAAGTGATGCCTCCTCGAATCGATGTAATGGTTAATTGTTCAGAATAATCGTTTAGGCAACCTCAGACTGACCATGTCATCAGAAAAGATAATAATTATGTGCCTATTGATGTCACAAAAAGCATTGTATGATAGATTTCAGGTGGTTGCCATTTAATGAAAAGATAACTTTGGCATAGGTGTACAGAAGGCATTGTCATTATACGGCAACTGGGGACACTGAGTTTTGAGATAGGGTTAGCCGAGTGGCTTGTGACAAGGATAAATAAACTACTTTACGGGTTGCAACTCAAGTAGAACGACTTGTGTAGTAAGTGGCAAATTGCTTTTGTTAACATTCAGTTTGGGCTTAGCAATCGCTTCGGTAACCCCCATTTCTTTAAGGAATATTTCGACAGGTTCCAGTGCATCTTGAAAGAGAGATGTTTTATAGTGCATCGGTAAAACAATCTTTGGTTCTATTTGGCGTACTATCGTTGCGGCTTCGGATGCTCCAATTGTACTTCCATTGCCAACAGGAATCATTAGGACATCAATTTTACCGATTTCTTCAATTTGGCTCCCAGTGAGGGGTGTTCCAATGTCTCCCAAGTGACAAATCGATAATTCTTCAGTTTCCATGAGGAAAACGGTGTTTAAGCCATTTTGTGTTCCGTGATTCTTATCATGAAAACTGGTAAGCCCAATAAGTAATGCTCCAGCAATTTCGTACTCTCCCGGCTTAGAAATAGTTTTCGGGTTACCTCTAATCCCTTCAATATAGGAGTGTCCGCTATGATTATGGCTAACGGTAACAATTTCGGCATTTAAGTTGCCCAAGGAGTAGCCTTTGCCGGGTGCAACCGGGTCGGTAACAATGGTCGCTTGTTTAGTGCGAATTCTAAAGCATGAGTGCCCAAGCCACGTAATTTCCATGGTAGGCATTGTACCATGCTTAGAGACAAGGGGTCAAAAGCCCTAGTGCTATACTTAACAAGTACATCCAAGCACAGTTTAACGAATAAAATGCTAGGATAAACAGGTCTGTTGTGATATTATATGGCAACTATGCGATATGCTATTTTAGCTGATATACATGCTAATGCTACGGCTTTATCCGCTGTGCTAGAGGATGTTGATTATCGTGGCGGAGTGGATGAACTGTGGTGCTTAGGGGACATCGTTGGTTTTGGACCTGACCCGCACGATTGCATAGAAATCTTGCGCAAGTTTAATTGTGTTTGTGTTTCTGGGAATCATGACTTTTCAGCGCTTGAACAAAATAAGCTTTCCAGCTACGATTCAGACTCTGCGATGGTCTTAAGTTGGACGGCGAGCCAACTGACTGCTGAGGATACGCAGTTTCTTAGCCAAGCGAAAATAAAGACTGAGAAAGACAATTTTACTTTGGTGCATGGCAGTCCGCGCCAACCTTTGTGGGAATACGTGCTATCAATTAGCATTGCCCGTGAGAATTTCCCTTATTTCACAACTCCATATTGCATTGTTGGGCATACTCATGTGCCTATTGCTTATAAAAAAGAGGGTTCGACTATAAGTTCGGTGCTGCTTAGTGAAAACATTGGCTTAATATTAGGCGATGTGCCTATGATTCTTAATCCCGGTAGCGTAGGACAGCCGCGAGACGGTGATTCACGTGCCAGTTATGCCATTTATGATAGTGCCGTAGGGGTTTTTAGGCTGCACAGAGTACCTTATGATCTTGTTTCGGTGAGAGAGCGTATTTGGGGAAAAGGTTTGCCGGTAAGGTTGGCGTCCCGTCTGGAACGCGGAGAATAGAGGCTATGGGCACTTCCGCGCCCTCTGAATCACTCCTTTGCCAAGCAAAGCGTTTGCTAAAAACCGTTGACGTACATGCTAAAAAGAGTCTGGGGCAGCACTTTCTTATCCAAAAGAATATATTGCAAAAAATTATTGATGCTTCTGAATTGTCATCGGCTGATACCGTAATTGAAGTTGGACCGGGATTAGGGGCACTCACGACCGAATTGGCAAAACAGGCCGGTAACGTAATAGCTGTCGAACTGGACAATACGCTTGCACCGCTTCTGAGAGAAACACATTCAGCCTATCACAACTTAAATATCATTCATGCTGATATCTTAAAATGTTCACCGAAGTCTTTATTGCCGGAGAGTGAGAGCAGTCGCTACAAGGTGGTGGCTAACCTTCCGTACTATATCACTTCAGCAGTGCTACGCCATTTTCTTGAGAGTGACCGGCAGCCGGAACTGATGGTTTTAATGCTGCAGAAAGAGGTGGCACGGGCAATATGCGCTCGCCCGGGGGAAATGAGTTTACTGAGCGTCGCGGTTCAATTATTCGGAGAACCGCAGTTGGTTTGCCATGTTCCTGCCGCTTGTTTTTTCCCTCCTCCCAAAGTAGATTCAGCAGTTTTGAAAATTAATGTGCATGCTCAGCCGCTTATTCCAATGCCTGACATGGCAAGTTTTTTTACTTTGGTAAGAGCCGGTTTTAGCGCTAATCGCAAGCAGTTGCCCAATTCATTGTCACATAGGCTAAATAAAGCAAAAGAGGAAATACTCTTGCTACTGGCTGAGGCTGGGGTTGAGTCAAGGCGACGAGCGGAGACGCTAAGTATTATAGAGTGGACGAAGTTGTGGAAGCTCTTTAGAGGCCAAGGTAAGATATGATCAAGTTAGCTGCTTATGGCAAAATTAATTTAACCCTTGAGGCACTGGGTAAACGAGAGGATGGATACTACGAAATTCGCAGTATCATGCAAACCATCGGTTGGCACGATATGCTTATGTTTGAGGAAAGTTCAAAGCTATCAATACAGTGTTCACAACCCGGCTGGGATGAACGGCAAAGCTTAGTCAGCAAAGCTGTCAGGTTGCTTGCTTCACATACCGGAGTACAAGCCGGAGCAAAGATCAGAATTGAGAAACGCCTTCCCCTTTCTGCTGGCTTGGGAGGTGATTCCAGCGATGCGACAGCGGTTTTACAGGGCCTTGTACAATTGTGGGGGTTGAATATTCCAAACGATGAGCTTATCAAGTTGGCTCTGGCGCTTGGTTCGGATACTCCCTTTTTTCTTAGTGGCGGGACCATGCTGGTAAAAGGCAGAGGAGAGGTTTTGGAAGTTTTGCCTGAAATTAAGCCGTTGAATTTGGTATTGCTATTCCCGCCCGTGCCATCCCTCCCGGCCAAAACGGCTACAATGTATTCCTTGTTGGAGTCTGCGCATCTATCACATGGAGAACACACCGATGTTGTAAAACAGCGGCTGGTCAACGAGGCAGAGATATCCTCTAAAGAGATGTTTAATGTTTTTGAAAAAGTGGCATTCTCGTCTTTTCTGTCTCTGGAATGGTATCGGAGTCAATTTCAGCGCCTGGCGGGAAGCCCCGTGCATTTGGCAGGCGCTGGGCCGACTTTATTTGCCTTGATGGAGGATGCAGAACAGGCTAATAAAACCCAGCGAGAGTTACAAGCAAATGGTTTAGGTATCAGTTGGGTTGGCGGAACACAGCCTTGCTCTTAAGGATGAGTAGTGAGATGTTTAAAGCCGGCCTACTTGCTTTGCCAGGGTTATTTCCTCTTCGCGAGTGCTGATTTTCCCATCAAGACGTGCAACAAGCAATTGATTAATGGTCTTGGCGATTGTTGGGCCCGGTTCGAATCCCATAGTGAGCAAATCTTGACCGGACAGAATCGGTTTGACATAACGCAAGCAATCAAAGAATAACAGCAGGTTATCACGGGCGGTTTTAGAACTAGTGGCAATGATGTTGGCTTTGATTGCTGTCGGATCATACTTGGAAAGCGTGTGATAGAGACTACTCTTGAGTTGCGAATGGTTGCTTAGGTGCCTAATTGAACCTTTGATTCGTGCATTGTCTAGTATTGTCTTTGACAGGCTACGGTTCAGTTTTAGGTTTTTGACGAACTCTTGACATGCGGCTTTCCCAAATGGATATAGGAATAGAGCAAGATATAGCTCAAGGCTTGGTTTTTTCGGTAGGCTTTGTTGACGTGCTTGTGCGTACCAGGTAGACAGAGATTTACTCACTACCAATGGGGGATGGAGTGCATCCAGAAGATTTAAATCCTCTGCTCGGAAGAGTACTTTCTCCGGTAATGATTCGTTCAGTGCACATTCCATTTCATACCACTGACGCTCATGGCTGATGTTTCTTAATGCCGCCCAGTCGCGTTGTATATATGAGAGGGTATCAGGCTCGATTTGAAAGCTCAAGCGTTGCTCATAGCGTACAGCGCGCCACATACGTGTTGGGTCGTCTTGAAAGCTCCGCGGATGTAGCGTTCGAACCAGTTTTCTTTTTAGATCGGTTTGCCCATCATGTTGGTCAATTAAGTCTCCGTAATCAACCTTATTAAGTGAAACGGCCATGGCGTTGATGCTGAAATCGCGCCTGCTGAGATCCACAAAAATGTCTGCCGGCTTTACGTTCGGTAAAGCTCCGGCATAAGGATAACTTTCGCTTCTTGTACCGGCAATATCTATTTGGAAAGATGGATAAATGAGTTTGGCGGTGTTAAAAGCTGTGTGTAACTCAACTTTGCTACCGCTGGTTTGCGCAAGGGTTTTAGCCAGCGAGACGGCGTCACCTTCCAGTGCCAAATCAATGTCTGAAAAGGGCTGTTCCATCAATATATCTCGTACCGCTCCCCCTGCTAGATACAAACGCTGCTGTTTTTCTTGCGCCAGGTGTGATGCGAAAAGAATAATTTCGCAAGCTTCGGCGGGCAGGGGTTCTTTTAATCGGCTGGACAGATTATCAATGCGCATACCACGGCATTATAACATAGCATTGGATACAGGTAGCGCCAGAATGGCAAATTAGCATTGGAACAGGTTGGACATAGGCAAAGAGATATACCTATGGGAATACTCATTATAGTGTCTCTTGGGCTGATTGGATTAAGGTATCAGAGATTGTTTTGGGAGCTATTTTACCTGATTCAAGAAATAGTCAAGGTGGTAGAATGACTGAAATTGACTGTATGAGCGTACTAAGTGAGTATTACCATGACAAATTGTTATCTGTAAGCTATTCAAGCTATAATTACGGCGGTATTTTACAGGGAGATTAGGCAAAATGTTGGTTGTGGCGATTGTAGGCATGGCAGGAGCCGGTAAATCTGAAGTAGCGAATATATTCGAAAGCCAAGGATATACTCGCATTCGCTTCGGAGATGTTACCGACGGGGAGCTTAAGAAAGCGGGACTTGCTGTAAGCGAAGCAAACGAACGCGCCATGCGCGAGTCTTTACGTGAGAAATATGGTATGGATGCCTATGCCAAACTGAATGTTCCAACAATAGACTCAGCACTAGGCACCTCTCCGGTGGTGGTGGATGGGTTATATTCTTGGGAGGAGTATGTTTTTCTGCGGGATTATTACAAAACGGATTTACGTGTAGTAGCTGTTTGGGCTTCTCCTGCTACACGTTGTGCCAGGTTAGCGAATCGTTCCGTAAGACCGCTAACCAGAGAAGAAACCTATTCGCGTGATACGGCTGAAATTCAGAACCTCAATAAAGGGGGGCCGATTGCGCTGGCTGATTATACTATTCTCAATGATAAATCGCTCATTGACTTAGAGCGGAAGAGTAAAGAGATTATCGACGTCTTGAAGGAACAACCATGAGCCGCCTTTCAACCGATGAGTATTTTTTAAAAGTGGCCGCTGTGGTGGCCGAACGTTCAACTTGCCTTCGGCATTATGTCGGTGCGGTAGCGGTGAAAAACAAGCACATTTTGTCGACCGGGTATAACGGAGCTCCGGCTGGCCTCGGGGATTGTTTGACGCAAGGATGTTTGCGCAATGAGCAGAATATTCCTTCAGGAACGCGCCATGAGATTTGCCGAGCGGTGCATGCCGAGCAGAATGCTATTATTCAGGCCGCATTACACGGAGTGAGTCTGGCGGGTGCGACAATTTATGTAACACATACACCATGTGTACTTTGTGCCAAGATGCTGATTAACGCTCGCGTCGAGCGGTATGTCACTTTTGGCAAATATGCGGATGATAGTTTTCGGCAAATGTTCGCTGAGGCCGGTATTGAATTTATCAAAATGTCCGCGCCGGCGGGTGAGATTACTTTTCTGGATTAGCGGTGGCTTATTAAAAAAGAGTAAGTTTGGACGGGGCATAGATGGCTGTACGACGTGCCAAAGTAATCATCAATCCTGTTGCCGGGGTTAGAAAAAACACCACCAAATGTTGGTCTCGCATTCAAAAATTACTGCAAGACGGTGGACTGGTTTTTGACGAGCAGTTCAGCCAAAAACGTGGCCACGCCAGGGACATGGCTTTTGCGGCGGTAAATGAAGGCTATGGTTTAGTGATTGCCATAGGCGGCGACGGTACTATTCATGAAGTGGCCAATGGTATTCTTTCTGCCGAGAAGAGCGAGCAAGTAGCGCTGGGGATTATCAGTACCGGAACCGGCAATGACCTCATTAAGTCGGTTGGGATTCCTAAAGACTATGCGCAAGCTTGCGAAAGAGTGCTTAAGGGCCGTGTTCACCGAATTGATGTGGGGCAAGTAGAATACACCGATTGGGAAGGGCAGCGTGTTACGCGATTCTTTATTAATGGCACCGGAGTCGGATTTGATGCCGAAGTGGCTGACGGAAGTCGTCATGTGCCGCGCTTTATGGGTAGTACGATTCCCTTTATCCTTTCCCTCTTGAAAACCTTACCGTTTTACCGCAATAAAAAATTTGCCTGAATGTTGACGGACAGGTTCAAACCAAGCGTGTTCTCAGTGTGGTAGTTACCAACGGCGCTTATTTCGGGGGTGGGATGCGTATTGCGCCCGAAGCCTCCTTGTGTGACGGATGGCTGGATGTTGTCACTATCGGTGATTTGGGTAAAGGGAAGTTACTGCAGGCTTTTCCCCGGGTGTATAAGGGGACGCATATCACTCATCCCAAAATATACCTGGAACGCGCGAAAAAGGTTTGTATTGAGTGTGAGAATAGAATTTTACTTCAAGCCGATGGAGAATTATTGGGGAGTGGGATGGTGTCGTTTCAGGTTTTGCCCACGGCTCTTTCCATTTTGGTTTAAGAGAGGTTTTCTCCTTGGTATATTCCGCTGTAGCCTCGGCTTTTTCCGCTTAGACGTAAGAAAACCAGTTGTAAAACGCGGGCATTTTTTTCTAATTTCTGACCCAGTGAGTTATGCACAACCAGCAATGACTCCGAGCGCCCTGAATAGCCGGCATCCCATACGGCGGTATGCAGACTGGAGCCGCTGCGGAGCAAGCTTGAGCGAGACAAGCCGAGAGCCATGATATCATTGGGGAGATTGACAATCTCGTTGTAGACGATACTGTAACAGCCGGGGTCCAGATGGACGATTCCGCCCGGCTCAAATTCAATTATTTGTTGGGAGGAGATTACACGGTTTTGGTTATCTAGTGATAGTTTGCCGCATGATGTGAGCCGCGAGATGCTACGTAAGCTTAAATCAAAACCATTGGTTTGTAATTGCAGATTCAGGTCCAAATAGTTTTCTATCAGCGGTGGAGAGCTTTGTATAAGAACTTGTATATCGGCCAGGGACAAAACACTCATATATTTTCCTCCGAAAAAGCCCAGATTTCTTCAATGTGGGTGGCATTGCAAAAAAGCATTACAAGTCGATCCAATCCCAAAGCAATTCCGCTACACTCGGGGAGATAATTTAGAGCTTCCAAAAATGATTCTGCTAAAGGCAATTTTTTACCTTGTTCAAGCTCAATTTGAGCAATTTCCTTTTTGAATCGCTGACGCTGCTCACTGACATCAGTCAACTCGCTGTAGGCATTAGCGAGTTCCATTCCTCCAATATAAACCTCAGCTCTTTCAGCAAGCGCAGGTTCTCCGTATTTGAGACGGGCCAAAGAAGCCGCAGGTGCAGGGTATTCGTTAAGCACTAATGGGCGTCTTGTGTCAAGAGCCGGCAGTACCTTCAGAGCCATATCATTGTCAAAACGTTCGGCGTTATAAGATTCTGTCGGATCCCAGCCAGCCAAAGCACGGAAAGCTTCTCGAATACTTAAGCGTGGCCAAGGAGGAGAAATATCAACAGTGGTTCCTTGGTAGGTTAAGAACGGACTGGATTGAAAGGCGGTAGCAATTTCTGCTATTAACTGTTCAACATCATGAATAACTTCCGTGTAATCGGAATCGGGACGATACCATTCCAACAAATTGAACTCGGGGTTATGAAGTCGCCCCTGTTCTCCTTTGCGAAAGCAGCGACTGACTTGAAAAATTGGTCCATACCCGGCTGCGAGCAAGCGCTTCATATGTAATTCGGGAGATGTAATCAAATACCAATCATCACTTTGTTGAGCTGTAATGTTAAGCTCGGGGGCGATAGAGGGTACCCTGATCGGAGTTTCCACTTCCAAGAAACCGCGTTGCTCAAAAAAATGGCGTACAATTGCTATAAGTTGGGAGCGGCGTTGCAGGTTGCCTTTGATTTGGGTTAAGCGCTCACGTTCAGAGGGCATAGGCTACTTTTTGGCGGTGATTCTTTCTACATATGCGCCGGTGCGAGTATCAATTTTGAGCACATCACCTTCTTTGATGAAAGCGGGGACATCAATGCTGTGGCCCGTTTCCAGCTTGGCTGATTTGGTTTGTGCCGTGACAGTAGCGGTTTTAATAGCGGTGCCGGTTTCCACAACGGCCAACTCTACGAACACCGGGATGGCGATATCAATCGGACGCTCGTCCAGAAGCTGTGCGTTTACCAGCACTCCTTCTTTAAGGAAATTGATTTTATCCCCCATTTGTTCTTCGTTGACGAAAGTTTGTTCATAGTTGTTGGTGTTCATCAGGACATAGTGATCGCCCTCTTTGTAGAGGTATTGCATTTCCTGGTTGGAGACGCTGGCTTCATCCACTTTTTCACCGGAGTGAAAGGTAACATCCAAGGTGCTGGCATCAAGTAAATTTTTAAGGCGCAATCGATAAATAGCGCGCCCTTTTCCCGGCTTAACGAACTCGGCATTGTCCACGTTCCAAGGTTTGCCTTGGTACATGAGCTTGGTATTCTTGTGAACCTCTTCAATTTCCATATAACAGTACTCTTTCTCCCCAAAAATTTAATTTTTATGTCGATATTATGCTATACATTTTAAAAAAAAAAAGCAATCGATTCAATGCTGAGAATATGACAATCGGACTTTGGGTGACGAGGGGGCTTGTTTTGTATTTTTGAGCTATTGTAGCTTTCTTCCGGGACGGCGAATGTCTCCGTCGCGGCGCGTGATGCCAAGGCGGTCTAAAAATGTCAGCAAGGGAACACTGTATTTACGGCTGAATCCGAAACGCAGGTTGATTTCCTGTATGCTGATGCTCCCATTTTGTCGGAGAATATCAGTGATTAACGCGCATATTTGGTTAAAGTGTTCGGTTTCAATGAGTATGCCATCTCCCAAATCAGTAATTCGGCCGTTTTTAATGAGGTAGTAAATTACTGGCTGGCTGTTAGGAATCATTTGGTTAATCTCTTTAATTGTCGGCGGTATTTCCCTGCGGGAGGTGAATATATCAAGTATGCTCTGTTCAATGAATTTTTGTTGCGGATTGAGGACGGGTTTGCTACCGGGGAGGCACAGGGTCTCATCCACACGCACCAGTTTGCCTGTTGAGACCAGTTGTTGTACGAGAATATCAAATACATCAAGAGGTAGCTTGACAGCCGTCTGAATTGCGATTTGGGGTGTTCCCGCATGCAACGGATTTTCTCGGTATTTTTCACTCACAAAGTCGAGAAGTTTTTGAGTACTGGTGTGCCAAAAGTCGCTTTGTATGGCGTAACCTGCGTTGACAATCAATTGATTTTGCCGTGCCAAATGCTCTGTTCGCTCGTTGATTTCAGCTTCACAAAAAGTACTGCTAAATAAAAGTTGATCAATTTTACACCAACCTTTTTTACTGACTTCACTCAGAATCAAGTCATCAAGTTTCAGCGTTAGGCGTTTTTGCAGAAAAATATGGCGAGGGGGGATTTCGGCAGTTTTTAGTTTTGAGGCCTGAGGGTCGAGCACGACCCCGCCTCCAATTGTCAAAGACGGCGATGGCCGCCTAATAATGAAACGTTCCCCGATATAAGTAGGAACCTCTTCACTGAAGCGTAGTTGAGCAGTTGTCTCCTCTCCATGCTTGAGCGTTTTCTGCCCAATGAGAATGACTCGTCCACGAAGCTCGTTGGTTTCAAGAAAAACCACCACTTCGGCCATATTTCTTAAGGGCTCTGTAATTCCTTCCAATAGCGTTAAGTGAACGTCGATATAACGGCTTTGAGCATGGGTTTGTTGAGCTGTTGTGACAACATTGCCGCGATTAATGTATTCTCGTTTAATACCAGTTAGATTTAGCGCCAGTCGTCCGCTGGCAACTTTTGATGACAACCCCTTTTTGAAACTCTGAATGCCACGTATATGGGCTTTATGTCCGGTGGGAAGTAGTCTGACATTGTCATTGATGTTTAATTCGCCCTGCGAAAGTGTTCCGGTAACAACTATGCCGCTTCCTTTAATAACGAAAACGCGATCAATCGGTAAACGGGCTTTACCGATATTTTCTCTGGGGGTCAGTTTTTGAGCTAAACAAGAAATGGTGTTTGTTAAACAGGCAAGGCCTTCTCCGCTCCGTGCACTGACACGAACAATAGGAGCGTCTTTCAAGGTAGAATTTTCCAAGTGGGACATTATATCGGACTCAACAACTTCCAACCATTCAGGCTCGTTTACCAAATCGGTCTTATTCAAAGCTACAATTCCCTGTTTAATACCCAACAAACTGAGTATTTGGAGATGTTCTTCAGTTTGGGGCATCCAGCCGTCGTCAGCGGCTACAACCAGTAAAGCGGCATCAATTCCGAAGAGCCCTGGAATAACATTATGAACGAATTGCTTATGGCCAGGTACGTCTATGAGCCCGATAATTGTTTTGTTTGGAAGCTCCAGCCAAGCAAAACCAAGGTCAATCGTCATTGCGCGTTTTTTTTCTTCCGGCAGACGGTCAGGGTCTATTGAAGTGAGTGCTTTGACCAATGAAGATTTTCCGTGGTCAATATGACCAGCGGTTGCCAAAGTGAGCATTTTTCAGACCTCAGTGTTCCAAGCCGCGGAAATAATATTGGGAAGCAGAGAGTCTTGGTCAGGGAATATGGTGCGCATATCCAAGATGACGGAATTCTTTTCTGTACGTGTAAGCAGTGGAGGGGAGGATAACCGCAATTGGCGAGAAATATTCTCGACAGAACCGCAAAGTGGTTGCAGACACAGAAGTACTGAGGGGAGGCTTTGCTCTGGCATGGTGCCACCTCCTATCATGCTAACTCCGTCGGTAACAATGGTTGGGACTCCATGTTTTTTCAAATGACGGGCAATAGCAAGTGCTCGCGTGCGCAGACTTTTTGTTTTTAAGCTAAGTAGCTGCCAAAGAGGGATAGAGGCACTGTCGCCGTTCAAATAGCTTTTAATGGTAGCTTCCAAGGCGATGGCAGAGAGTTTATCAAGGCGGACAACGCGCATCAAAGGGTGTTTTTCCAATACGGATAGATATTTTGTTTTGCCCACAATTATGCCGGCTTGCGGACCGCCGAGTAGTTTATCGCCGCTAAAACACACCACATCCGCTCCTTCTTGCAGAGCTTCCATGACAGTTTTTTCATGCTCTAATCCGAAGGCGGCGGTATCAAGTAACACTCCGCTGCCTAAATCATAAACCAGAGGCAAATTGGATTTTTGGGCCAGGTTTGATAAATCACTAATGGAGGCTTGGCTGACAAAACCTTTTTGCACAAAATTGGATTGGTTTACTTTAATAATCATTCCGCAGTGTTCATTAATTGCCTTGCTGTAATCGGCGAGTGACGTATGGTTAGTGCTGCCAACTTCATGCAGTATGACTCCGCTTTGTTCAAGAATTTCTGGGATGCGAAACCCTCCGCCAATTTGCACCAGTTCACCGCGAGAAACAAGGGCTTCTTGCCCGTTTGCCAGCGCTACCAAAACTAGCAGCATGGCAGCGGCGTTATTATTGACTACTATGGCATCTTCCGCACCGCAGATTTTTGCTAATATGCGCCTTAGGTGGGAAGTGCGTTTGCCACGATTTCCTTTTGCAAGGTCGCTTTCAAGATTATAATAGCGCCCGCCGAGTTTTTTTACAGCCTCGAGTGAAGGAGAAGACAAAGGAGCTCTTCCTAAATTGGTGTGCAGAATTATGCCGGTGGCGTTTATAACCGGTTGTGAAAAACCTGGCCATTCGATTGATAGACGCCTTATAACCAAAAGAAGGATTTCTTCGGTAGAAAGTGTGAAAACTTTACTGCGCAGTCTGTTCCTTTGTTCGCTTAGCACTTGGCGTACCGCTTCAGTGACTAACGGACGCGAATAGAATGAAATATGCGGAGCAAGCGAAGGGTGTTGCAAAAGTATTTCCACTGATGGCAGCTGGTGAAGGTTATTCTGTAATTGAGTTGATGAGACGGCATGAGATGATTTCATAATATAATTACATGGCTATCGCTAAATTCAATTACTTGCCCAATTTCACGGGCTTGATGAACCCCCAGTTCATGCAGGTGGCTTAAAAGGGCGTCACTTTTTTCGGGTGCGACGCATATAAGAAGCCCACCTGATGTTTGCGGGTCGTAAAGAACACTCATCGTATCTTCGTCAATACCAACGGCTTTTACGGAAGAGTTGCGGAATTCCCAATTGGCATACATCCCTTCAGGAATTAGTCCCATGTTGGCAAACTGCAATGATTCTGGGATTATGGGGACTTTTTTGCTATCGATTTCGATGGCAACCATGCTACTTTCGGCAATTTCGGCGGCATGCCCGATTAGTGCGAACCCAGTGACATCCGTACAGGCATGTACGCCGATTTTCAACATGGCTTGACAGGCCTTATTGTTTAAAAAGGACATTTGCTCCACCAGCTTATCAGTTACTGGTGATGGCAACATCTCCGCTTTAAGAGCGGTGGTTAAGATGCCGGTTCCGACTGGTTTGGTAATTATCAATTTATCTCCTACTTGGGCTCCCCCTTTGGTGATTATATGTTCAGGATGAATAGTCCCAGTCACCGAAAGACCGAATTTGACTTCGTCATTGCGTACGCTATGGCCACCTACCAATATCACCCCAGCCTCGTCTAGTTTGGAGAGTGCTCCTTGCAGGATTCTTGATAAAACGGAGATATCCATACTTTCCGATGGAAACCCGACAATATTCATGGCAGTGATAGGCTTACCACCCATTGCGTAAATATCAGATAATCCATTGGCAGCTGCGATCATGCCGAAACTGTATGGCTCATCAACAATTGCTGCAATCATATCAACAGATTCTACGATGGCGAGGTTGTCGTTTAGTTTGTACACGCCCGCATCATCCCTCATTCCAGCCAAAACATTTTCGTTCTGTTGGATTTTAAGGCATCCTAAAGCTTGTGCTAAGTCACCCGGACTTAGTTTTGCCCCTCACCCAGAATAACGTGCGAGAGAAGTAAGCCTAACCTCTTGATTGTTTTCCGCCAAGGTATTCTCCTTAGAAATGAGTACTGCTAAAGCTCTATAGTATATCATTATTCTTGGCATAAGCTATAAAGAAAATTTGTTGGCGAGAAAGATATCGTTATTGTTATGTATACTTGTATTCTGCTCAGCAAAAAGTGAACAAATAGTAAACGGCAAAACATAAAATGATTCGCTACTATCAGGGTAGTTAAAGAATACAAAGAAGTGACTTGCAGTGGTTTATTAATTGGTGCTCTTTGTAAACAAATAACCACTGGAAATCACGTGGCATATACATAAAACACGCAACATAGAACAGGAAAGATATAGGCGGATTTCGGCACACGCTCGCTCATTAACAACTTAATGTAGTCATCAATCTACACTCAAAGGATACGACTGCCATGGCAACCAAGATACTATCACAAAGGTTGCCTGCATAGCGTCCACAGAACTTTTCCTGAATGAAACAGGAAGATTTCTAAAGCAGGGCAGATACTCCATTTGGTAATACTGATTTCGTCAGAAGTTCAGTTAACTTTTCATTTGACGCTAAGAGTAGCCTGCTATTTTCATGGTGGATCCGTCGCCGATAGTTTTTCTATTTGCTATAATTACTGTATGTCAGAAGTAATGAAAACCGCATGGGAATGGTTTATGAACTATGGACTTCCTATAGTGATTATCGTCGTAGTTGCTATTATTTTGTTCTTGGTAGTGAGGAAAATTATTCCCAAAATTTTAGAAGGCTCAATTCATATCAGCAGAAAAGATAAACGAGCACGCGAGCATATTGCCCGTAGAACGCGTACCTTAAGTAATATTTTAGTGAATGTAGTTGGTATCGTTATTGCTATAATAGCTTTGGCAATGGTGTTAGATAAGTTGAATATTCCCATTGCTCCCCTTCTTACCGGAGCCGGTATTGTTGGCATTGCTGTTGGTTTGGGCGCACAGAGTTTGATAAAAGACCTGATATCCGGAATATTTATCCTTGTTGAAGACCAGTATAACTATGGCGACGAAGTAGCGGTAGCTGGGGTGAGAGGAGAGGTTATTGAGGTAGGTTTTCGTCGCACTGTGCTACGAGATTCCAGCGGCACAGTTCATAACATCCCCAACAGTGCTATTGTTTTGACCAGTAATTATACGCGAGGTGTGGCTCGGATTAATCTAGATTTACCTGTTGATTATGGCACAGATTTGGATCATGCCATGAGTGTTATCAACCGAGTAGGTGAAGAAATGGCTCAAGAGAAACACTTTAAAAAGCGTATTCTCTCTCCACCGAGAGCACTGCGTGTCAATAATTTTGCTGACTCTGGAATTGAGATAAGAGTAACTGGCGATACTGCTCCTGGAAGTCAGTGGGAAGTAACCGGAGAGTTTCGCAAACGCATTAAAAAGGCTTTTGAAATGGAAGGTATTGAGATACCTTGGCCACATATTAAGCTACATATCGCAGAGGGCCTTAGTCAAGCTTGTAATTCGTGTCACCTGCCCATGCCTGTCGGGGCAGCTTTTTGCCCAAAATGTGGCTTACCGACAAGTGGTATCGCGCCAATAGATATGTGAAAAACTGAGACCTATCGCCTTAGATACGATTTTAAGACAGGCACTCTTTTGAGGGTTGTTTGCTATGCTAAGGATATATCCCGCAAAATCCGCTCTATCAGAGTTACCAGTGCCAAGCAAGGTAAGTTCAAGGGAAGCAAATCACAGTATGGCTTGATTAAGTCGACTGAGAACAAACATCAGTTGGTAGTTGATGCTCCGGCCTCTGAAGTGGCAAGCCCTTCTAGCAATGCTTCCAGCAAAATACCTTCTGACCCTTCTGAAATGGTTTCGGTAGCCGAGATTACTTTGACACCGTTCTTTTTGAGTATGGCTTTATAATGAGCGCTGTCAAAACGATTACGAGAGAAGCGGTCTAATTTCCAAACAATCACTACCTCGAAAAGTCGCTTATAACTCTCGCGAATCATACGCTGGAATTCCGGTCTGTCATCTGTTTTGGCTGACAAGGCTCGGTCAATATAAGTGCCGACAAGGGTAATGCCGTTACGCTCGGCGTATGCCTTACACTCACGTAGTTGTCCTTCTATGGATTCTTCACGTTGGTTATCAGAACTGTACCTAGCGTAGATGATGCCGTTCAAGATTTATCGCCACCCAATTTATTTTTAGATTCCAGACGCTTAACTGCTATATCGTTGGTCAGAATGTGCATCTGACTGATAGCCACCGCGTTAAGTTTTTCCAATCGTTCAGGTTGAGATAACCCTTCGTTTATGAATACATCGTTCAGGCTTTCCAAATTAGAAAGACAAACAAGCTGTGAGATATCGGCACAATCGCGTATATTTCCTTTGAGTTTCGGGTTTTCATCACGCCATTCTTTGTCCGTCATTCCAAATAGTGCCATGTTCAAAATATCCGTTTCACTTGCATATACTGCATTCTTCTGCTTGGTGGAAAGCTGAGCAGGAATCAGGTTTTCTTTGATAGCATCTGTATGCACTCTGTAGTTGATTTTTGTGAGATTGCGCTTGATATCCCAGCCAAGCCTTAACAACTCTTCTTTTTTTAGTCGCTCGAATTCTTTGATGAGATAGATTTTGAATTGAGGGCTAATCCACATGCCGAATTCGTAGGCAATATCTTTGTAAGCATAGGTTCCGCCGTATCGTCCGGCTGTTGCTCTCACGCCGATGGCATTTGTCTTTGCAACCCAATCTTTGACGCTGATTTTGTAACTGTTAAGACCAGCCTGACTTCTAATTGTGGCATATTCGCCATAATTAAAATTTGGATTGTGAATTTGTTCCCATACACCCAAGAACTCAATAGTGTTGCGATTACGCAACCAATCTGCGATGAAGAAATCTCCATCCTTGGCTTTGAGCATATCAGTTAGAGAAATATAATCTTTGTCATCAACTTTCATAACGGAAATGGCGGTATTGTCTACAGTCAATTTACTCATTTCTTCTTATCTCCCAACATACTAAAGAGAGCTTGTTTCAAATGGTCATGCATCGGTGACTTCGGATCAAGGCACATATCGATAAACTGTCTCATCTCCAGAGTATCTGCCATAAGCTTAGGTTTATATTTGTACAACTTCCCCTGTGGTTTATCTGTTCTGCCAAGGATATAATCCACCGAAACATCAAAATAGTCGCCGTACTGGATTAATATATTCAATGTAGGGTCAGCTCTATCATATTCATAGCGCTGAATACCGGCTTTATTTTTGGGGAAACGTCATAACAATATACGGAATGTAATTTGCGATTTCTGTTCGCTCACTAAATTGAGTCTCTTCTCTCGAGAATCAAAGAATTCTTGAATACTCCACTTTTCATCTTGACTCGAATAGATACATCTTGGTCGTTCTTTCCGATAGAAATCTCATTACTCTCCATCAAGGAACCAATCCCTGGTTTTACTGTAAGTTTTACTGTATGTTCTCCATCAGACATTCCAAAAGTTTTTAAATCATTGTCCACTATCATATCAACCCGTATACCATCCACTAGAATGTTATAAGAAACATTTCTGGTAGAAAACTGCGGTGGTCGCTCAATAGTTAACTTTCTGCTCTGTGATTCAGCCCCCTTGGTATTGAACCCGCATTTCTTACAAAAATTGGCTTCTTCGACAATTAATTCACCGCAGTTTGAACAAAACATACGATTCTCTCCTTGTAGTTCCTCTATTCGCATTATTATTTTCAATAACAAAACTATATTACAAACCATTAAGATTATAACTCTACACGTAAACTAGCGCCACGTTTTCGTTCATAGTGGCACGGGCATGCACGGAGTTTATGATGTAGCGCACGCATTGCAAATAGTTATGACAATGCATTACCATTTTAGTAGAATGCACAAAGAGATATGGCTGTCAGTTATCTTATAGTAGCCATAGTAGGAAGTTTTCATGGGGATAATGATTGCGATTGTTTTATCGTCAGTTGTGGTTTCTTTCGTTATTTTCGTAGTAATGCTTGTGTCTGGTAATCTTGCTGGGGCAGTTATATTCATCGGGATAGTAGGTATAGTTGGTCTTTTTGTGATTCTGTTTGGTACAACAATTATTGCGAAAGGCATATCAAAAACCAGCAGGCTAACACAATTGGATCAACTTGACAGAGAACTCAAATCACTTATTGATAAAGCTGAAGTTAACCCAAAAATGTTTTCTTGCAAAATGCGTACGCTTTGTAATTTAGGCAACATATATATTTCGATGCTACTCGTTTTATTTATACTAAGTGCGATTGGAGTTACATCAATCTGTATTCTACTTGGCAAAAACGTAGGGATTTCAGGACCCATCATAGTTTTCTTTTGCCTAGCCACTTATTACATATTCAAGATAACTAATATCCAGAATAAGCTACCGGATATGCCATTTATTTCAAGAGCTGAATTCCCTGTTTTCTTTAGGTTACTAGATGAGACTACTGACAAAATTTGCATAAAACGTATGAACAGGGTATATCTTAGTCAGGATGCGAATTGTGCTGTTGCCAACCATAAAATTGGCTCAGAAAACTATGACATAATATGTGTGGGAATTTACTTGCTGGGGGTACTTAATAAGAGCGAGCTTAAGTCATGTTTCTTTCATGAGCTAGCACATATTAGTAACAAAGACACGAAGATATCCAAAAAAGTTTCAGATTATGCAACTGTCTGGGAGAATATTAGTTCTACAATCAATGAAAGGGGATTTCTTGCCCAAGCCCTTTTAAGGAACTTCTCGTTATATTACTCTGTCAAACTTCATATTTATCGTATGGCAAGCTCAAAGCAAAGGGAATTCTTAGCTGATAAAATAGCTCTATCCTATTCATCTCCTCAAGTGTATGCCACCGCTCTGGCTAAAACAGAATTAATACATTACTATTTGACAAAACAAGATGGTTTCAAACTATTAGAAATCAGAGACGAAAAAACACCCCCCGATAACTATTACAACAGGATACTTTCAGCTTTTTATGACGCTGTTCACACACAGAAGGACAATTGGCTTTCTCAAATTAAAAAACGTATATCAACCAAGTATGATTATCATCTAGCTTTCACAGACAGGCTCAAGGCCATCAAAACGGAGATCTTTTCCGATAATATTATCTTTGCTGAGAGCGATAGCGTCTATCAAAACGAAATTCGCGCAATTATTAGAAAAATGAATGTTTTATGGGCTCAAGACATAGCGCCGTTGTGGACAACTTATAGGGAAGCATACTTGGATAGCCAAGCGCTTGTCGATAACTATTCCGAAATAACTGGTGAAGCAAAACAGATTGAATATGGGATGGCTTTGGAAAATATAAATAAAACTGATAAAGCACTATGCGTATACGACAAAATGCTTGAAGAAAATCCTAGTTGTGCAAGCGCATTGTTCCGCAAGGGGCAGATTCTCTTGGGGCGCCTTGATGACAACGGGCTGGAGTTAGTAATAAAGGCAGTTGAACTAGACAGTGCATTTATTGCAAATGGTCTTTTACTAATCAGGGAGTATCAAGTTGCTAACGGCATGGGAAAAAGAATAAACGAACTTGAAGAATGGACCATAGAGAAAAATCGAATACATGCTGAAAAGCAAGCCGAGGCCAGTAAAAATTCTGTCTCTGATAACTATCTTCCATGTGACTTAGACGCAGAAACTATTGAAAAAATCCGAAAGCTATTGTATGAGTTTGAATCTATAAAGAAAGCGTATTTAGTAAAAAAAGAGTTGCGGTACTCAACTGATAATTATTATATTATTGCAATACAGAGAAAGCCATTCTCATCAGTTTTTACAACCAAGCTTGTTATTGAGTTAAATAAGCTTGGTTTTGTTTATGCTATAGAGGATTTAAACACTAGCAAACAATTAATGAAGCCAATTTCCCGAGTGGAAAACGCAGAGATATACTCAACGCACGCAAGAGCTATTCCTACACAAACCTCAAGACAAGGGTGAAATGGTTGGGTTATACTTTGTCTTATAAGCTCTCAGGCAAGTCGAAAACGAAAGCAAACGTTTCGCCAACAAAAAAATGTTGTTGGGGTTTGTATAAGTTCGATATGCACTTCATTGACAAAAAAGATGCATGATGAACTGGTCTCTTCAGGGTGCGTATATTATTTTTCTGAAACAATCATAAAAATTATTTCATTTACCATCTTTTTTAAGGGCTTTTTCGACACTATACCGGTAAAACCTTCAAGGTTGCTTTCTTGAACTCCAAACAGAATCACAAATGCTTCTATAAGTATGCCATCTGGTTTAATTGTGTATTTGAAGAATTTGCCTGCGGTCGCCATGCCGCTGCCGTTACGATAAACCATTTCCTCGCCATATTTATGCGATACGTATCCGTTAGCAGCCAGCACATTGTCTATCTTCTCGCCGATTTTATAAGAGTCGCCCGAAAAGTTCACAAGTTTTATAAACCTCTTACCTTGTCTTGCTTTGCCGTCACCTTTGTTGATTTTCTTTTGTTTCATAATTAGAGGAATAGAAATGACAAGACCAATTATGCCTCCGATTATAGCCCCAATAATAATTAGATTCATCAATTTTAACCCCTCTAGTAAATAATACAAGAAGTGCCGCTAGATTTCTTCATTGCCGTCGTGCATATTTGGCGGAGGGAGTGGGATTCGAACCCACGACCCCACTCACGTGAGGCAAGCGCTTAGCAGGCGCCCGCACTAGGCCACTATGCGATCCCTCCAACCAGCACAGATACTATATCACAATTTAAACTTCAAGCTCAAAGATAGCCTCTGTTATCGCAAGTGATACGCAATTCTTTTTAGACAGTGGAAGCAATAAACATTTTGCTTTGAAATCTATCATTCACACCATCATTATTTCCGTGGTAGAATACTCAGCTATGAGAGTAATTAGCGCTTCTGAAATACGTGCTTCCGTTGCCTTGCTGGTACAAAAAGCCAATTTTGAGTTAGGAAACGATGTTTTAGAACTGCTTAAAAAAGCTATTCAAGCTGAACAATCTCCGATTGGACGCGACATTCTGGAGAAAATTATTCTCAATGCATCTATTGCTAAAACTGATCGAGTACCGCTTTGTCAAGATTGCGGTACTGCAGTTATATTCCTTGAAATTGGTCAAGAAGTGCATATCTCCGGAGGAGACTTGTATGAAGAATTGACAAACGGCGTACGGCTAGGTTACCAAGAAGGATTCCTTCGAAAGTCTATAGTCTCCCAGCCTTTTACGAGTCGAATAAACACCGGAGATAATACCCCTCCAGTCATCCATGCCGAAATAGTGCCTGGCGAACAACTTAAAATCAGTTTTATGCCCAAGGGTGGAGGTTCAGAAAATATGAGCCGATTGGTAATGCTTCAGCCCAGTGCTGGAAGGCGAGGAATAGTTGATGCTGTTACCGCAGCAGTGAAGGATGCCGGCGGAAACCCCTGTCCGCCTTTAATAATCGGGCTAGGAATTGGCTCTACCGCTGAAAAAGCGATGGTGATGTCTAAGCGTGCCCTTCTGCGGCCTGCCGGTCAACCAAGCATAGACCCAGAAGTAGCATGCTTGGAAGAAGAACTCTTGAAAAGTATTAACAGTCTGGGAATTGGTCCGCTTGGAATGGGAGGGAAAGTGACGGCACTCGCAGTGCATGCTGACGTACTACCTTGCCACTTCGCCAGTCTGCCTCTCTCAATTAGTTTCCAATGCCACAGCATTCGCCACGCTGAAGTGTTACTATAATGAGTATTTGGAAAATAGTAACACCAATTGACGAAAGCCAACTTTGCAAGATGTACGCGGGAGATAGCGTCTTACTTTCTGGCATAATTTATACCGCTCGTGACGCAGCTCACAGGCGATTAACAGAAGCTCTTGGAAATAACCATCCTCTACCTTTTTCGATTGTAGGACAGACTGTTTACTATATGGGTCCTTCCCCTACCAAACATGGAGAGATTATCGGTTCATGTGGTCCGACAACCAGTAGCCGCATGGATATTTACACACCAAGCCTTTTAGAAGCCGGGCTACGTGCAATTATTGGCAAGGGAGAACGCTCACCTGCGGTAAGGGAGGCACTGAAAAAGCATCGTGCCGTCTATTTGGTGACTTACGGAGGAGCAGGGGCATTATTGAAGAAAACTATCTGTAAATCTGAAACAGTGGCTTATCCCGAGTTAGGGGCTGAAGCTGTCTTGCGCCTAGAAGTCAAAGATTTTCCGGCGATTGTTGCCAATGACATTCATGGAAATAACTTGTTTAGTGATCAAATCGGCAAATATTGTAGCGCGCAGGAAGGTTCATAATGGAAGACTGTATTTTTTGCAAAATTGCTTCTGGATTAATTCCCAGTCAGAAGGTATTTGAGGACGAAAATGTCTTCGCGTTTCGTGATATTCAACCTATGGCCCCAACTCATATTCTTATCATCCCGAAAGTCCACCACGCAAACCTAACCGCCATGGACAAAGCGGACCAAACACTTGGCGGAACATTGCTGCACATGGCAAATATTATTGCCCAGCAAGAGAACTTGGACAATGATGGCTACCGTATTGCCATTAATTGTGGTCCATGGGGCGGACAAGTAGTACAACACGTACATTTACATCTTTTGGGTGGCCGCGAACTGGCAGGAGAGTTAGGTTAGATTTTGCTGATTCGAGCGAAGATTTTTTCCTACGAGGTATGAAATAATGGTTTTCCTGTGCCTATCATAGGTTTCGTTCTTAACAAACGGAAAAACAGTTCGGAAAACTGCCAAAGGTTATAAATCGTTACACAAAGCATCCATGGCCAATCTCAGATCAAGCGGTAATGGTGAGGTTAATTCCAATACTTTTTGGCTTGACGGAATCTGAAAAATCAGTTTGCTGGCGTGTAAGAATTGCCTCCCAACTAATGAAGATTTTCCTCCATACACCGTATCTCCTACCACCGGATGCCCTATTGAGGCAAGATGTACACGTATTTGATGCGTACGTCCTGTTTCGGGGCTTACTTCCAACAAAGTATATCCGGAGAATTGTTCTAGTACTGTGTAGGCTGTTCTTGCTGAGCGTCCGATAGTGTCTACGGACATTCGCTGTCGATGGACTCTGTCACGTCCAATCGAAGCCTCAATCACACCGTTTGAGTGCTTAAGCTTTCCGCGTACTAAGGCAAGATAATTTTTTTTTACTTTTCTAGATTTAAATTGGGCAGATAAACAGGCTAAGGCTTGTGGTGTTTTGGCAATAATTATTAGCCCTGAGGTATCCTTATCCAATCGATGAACGATTCCCGGGCGAGTTGGATTACCGCTTTCCGGAAGAACGGGAGTATACGCTAAGACCGCGTTCACTAAAGTGTGGTTTGGACTCCCGGGAGCGGGGTGAGTGGTCATGCCGGCAGGTTTATCGATAACCAATAACTCGGAGTCCTCATACACAATGCTAAGCGGAATGTTCTCGGGAGCTATTTCACATGGGGTAGGTGCGGGGATGCTAATACTTATGCAGTCTCCTGCCTTAATTTTAATTCCAGAACGTACTGGCTTACCGCGCCACAACACGTTCCCATCATTGATTAGTTTCTGGATATAACTGCGTGAATATTCAGGTAGGTTTTGGGCAATATAAACATCTAAACGTATGCCGTCACTGACGGCCATCAACTGAACCAATTTGGTCATGAGAATGCTCTGCTCCAGACGCTCGAATGATATTGATTGCCAATATAATATTGCCAATAACCAGCATTGAATCAGCGATATTGAAGTCTGGCCACCTCCATACTGAAATAAAGTCTGTTACATGCCCAATGAAGACACGATCCAGCATATTGCCAACAATGCCACCCAGCATTATCCCTAAAGCCAGAGTAGTACTTGGCCATTTTAAGAAAGATAAACGGCGACAAAGTCCAAAAGCTATATATATAACCAAAATCGTTCCCGCAACAGAAATCAAACTGAGCACGAGGCGAGAGCCACTAGAGTTAGCAAGAAAACCAAAGGCCGCCCCCGTATTGTATAGGTGTGATATGCCGAAAAAGTTCTCTGTTGAGCCATAAGGAACCAAGATTTCGATTAAACGTTTACTAAACTGATCAAGCGCTACAACAGTCGCTGTCAACACCCAAAACAATGATGTGCGCGGCGAAAGATTAACGAGTGGCTTTTTGGGCATCGCTTATACAAAGTCTGGCAGTCGGCATTGCTTCCATGCGTACGCTCTCGATCGATTGCCCGCATTTCTCGCATATTCCAAATGTGCCATTCTCAAATTTTTTTAAGGAGGTTTCAATATTTACCAATTGATCTACCAATCGTTTTTCTTGCGCAATCATATTTTCAAGATCTGCCGTTTCGGTTGCCTCTTCTTCGCGTTTTCCAAAAGGACTGCCTTCACGCCTTTTTTCTGAAGAACGAACGGCGCGGATGGCCTCGAGTTGTTCATTTAAGCGTTTATGCTCATTCTCAAGGCGTATCCGAATAGGAGTGTAATTGGTATCTGTCATGGTGGTATCCTCCGGCATAGTTTAAAACTACGATTTATCCATCTGTTAATACTGAATAACTGAAAATTATGTGAATAATCAAACACCCCGAGTACAATCGTGACCGGGGAGCTAAACCCTGAAAAAAAGAAATTTGAGTCTCACCTCAAGAAACAGTGTAGCCTATTTTCTGGTTATATTCAACAAGTTTGCCGCTTCAATAACCTAAATGTATAATTATCGCGCTTTGAAAAACAATTTTGATTCTTCAGTCCAATTGGCACCCAACAACAGTTACGGACTAAAACTGGCCAATCCAATCATGGCCGCTTCCGGTACTTTTGGATATGGACATGAAATGTCCTCTCTTTGTGACATACAAAGTCTGGGGGCAATTATTTGCAAAGCAACAACACTTATGCCTAGACGCGGCAATCCTCAACCGCGTGTCGCCGAAACACCCAAAGGAATGCTTAACGCAATAGGTTTACAAAATCCTGGAATTGATGCCGTTTTAAAAGATATGGCTCCTCTATGGAGTAAATGGCAAGTTCCTGTAATTGTTAACATTGCCGGCGAAAACATTGATGAATACGCTGAGCTTGCCAGAAAAACTGATGGAGTTCCGGGAATAAGCGGGCTAGAAGTAAACATCAGTTGCCCTAATGTTTCCTCCGGATGCATTGAATTCGGGGCCAGTCCCGCAACCGCTGCCTCTGTCACAAAGGCTGTAAGGCAAGTAACTAACCTCCCCGTCATAGTTAAGCTTACTCCCAATACCAGTGATATTGTTGAAATCGCTAAGGCTGTTGTGGAAGCCGGCGCTGATTCCGTTTCACTCATCAACACACTCCGCGGTATGGCGATTGATATCAAAAGACGTCGCCCTGTCCTTGCAAATGTTAGCGGAGGTCTATCGGGGCCAGCCATCAAGCCGGTAGCATTGTACATGGTATATCAAGTGGCCTCTGCCGTAAAAGTACCCATTATTGGTGGTGGTGGTGTTATGACGACTGATGATGCCTTGGAATTTATCATGGCTGGGGCGACTGCCGTGGAAATAGGCACCGCTAATTTTATCAATCCTTCCGCAATGAGTGATATAATCAAGGGGCTGGAAACATATGCCCAAGAGAACGGGATTGCCAACTATAGCGAAATTGTCGGATCTGCCCATCGTTAGCTGGGACTATCCTGTAAATTCTGTTTATCAGCCAATTAATAGCCAACTTGGCGGTTTCTGTTATAATGGGAACTCAGTAACTTCCTAAGCGAGGTGTGTATGTCAAATAAAGAGATTCTCTGTTTGCTTGAAAAAGATGCCAAGCTCACCCCAGAGCAAATTGCCGCAATGACTGGTTCTAATGCTACCGAAGTCGGTCAGCTCATCAAACAAGCGGAAGACGACCATATCATTGTTAAGTACAAAACACTCATCAATTGGGACAAAGTCAGCAATAATCGTGTGCTAGCATTGGTTGAGGTAAAAATAACCCCCCAACGCGATGTTGGATTTGATGCCATCGCCGAGCGCATATACAAGTTTGCCGAAGCACGCACTGTCTATTTGATGTCGGGAACATATGACTTGGCTGTTTTGGTGGAAGGTCACACCATGCAAGAAATTGCCGAGTTTGTAACACGCAAACTGGCTCCCATTGAGGGCGTTACAGGCACCACCAGCCATTTTGTTTTGCGTTGTTATAAAGAAGACGGAGAAATTCTGGGGACTAAAGAAGAAGCTAAGAGGCAAGCGGTCTTTCTTTAACGGTAACGATATATGACTACTATATTCCCACAAAATTCCAGCGAAAAGGGTATCACCTCAAGGCGCGTAAATAGTATTGCCCCTTCAGGTATTCGCAAGTTTTTTGATTTACTAGCCACAATGGACAACGTTATTTCGCTGGGGGTTGGGGAACCTGATTTCACGACACCTTGGAATATTCGCGAAGCGGCCATCTACTCCCTGGAAAAAGGTTATACGATGTATACCTCCAACCTCGGTATGCCGGAATTACGCCAAGAGCTGTCACTCCACTTGGAGCAAAGCTATGGGGTACGATATGACCCCGACAGTGAACTGCTGATTACCGTAGGTGTCAGTGAAGCCCTTGATTTGGCCATGCGCGCCACTATTGACCCTGGGGACCAAGTTTTGATGGCCGCACCATGTTACGTGGCATATCCGGCATCAGTGCTGCTTTCTTGCGGGGAGCCGGTTATGATCCCCACCAATGAGACAGGATGCTTTGAAATTGACCCGCCCCTTCTTGAAGCCGCAGTTTCATCGCGTTCAAAAGCCATTCTCAGCGGATATCCTTCAAATCCAACCGGGGCGGTACTGCCGCGTCCAAAGATGGAGCAAATCGCCGAAATTGCTCTGCGCCATAATCTTCTTATTATTTCCGATGAAATATATGCTAGTTTGGTTTACGGAATCGAACACACTTGCTTTGCTTCACTACCCGGCATGCGGGAACGTACGGTTTTACTGGGGGGGTTTTCAAAGGCATATGCCATGACCGGATGGCGAATAGGTTTTGCCGCTGGTCCCCGAGAAATTATCGCCGCAATGACCAAAATACATCAGTACAGCATTATGTGCGCTCCAACCATGGCACAGGTGGCGGCCCTGGAAGCTCTGCGTAACAGCAAGAATAGTGTGGATGAAATGGTGGCTGATTATAATCATCGTCGTCAGTTGTTTGTCAAAGGACTCCGTGATATTGGATTCTCTTGCTTTGAGCCTAAGGGGGCTTTTTATGCTTTTCCCAACATTGGTTTAACCAACTTTAACTCGGAGACTTTTGCCGAGAAGTTGTTGGCGGAAGAAAAAGTTGCCGTTGTACCGGGAACCGCTTTTGGAGAGTGCGGGGAAGGCCACGTGCGGTGCTGCTACGCGACCTCATTACCCGAACTGGAAGAGGCTTTGGTTCGTATCAAACAATTCGTTAATAGACACCAAAAGTAGAGTTATCAAAACCTCAGAGAACCACGCCGCGCATTTTGCTTCGTTTCTCCATTCCTGTTTACAAAAATGTGACAGACGTAACCAGTCGCAATATCTATCTCTTCTTGCATAACTTTTCACTCTTCTGAAAATAGGAAGCTCCTACCGAAGCAGGGGCTCTATGCACGACCCTTCTTTTCTATCCCGCTACGGTTTGCGGCGAATATTTACCAAGTATTTCTACTCTAGCCTAATTCTACACAAATATCCCGAATGGTGTCAAGATTTCAACGCTTTTTCGGCTACGACAAGTAAGGACGCAGAAAATATTATAGGCATGAAATATAAAATATTTGTGCCTAATAATTTTTGTCAAATATTTGCCAATATAATTTGTGTATGGCCGATGTTTATGGTAAATGCTCCAGAGGGTTTACCAACATGTTTTTAAGAAGATGTAACACCTATTCAGCGCTTATTTTGCCAAATCAAATGCGGCTTTGGCGGCCCTTATTTGGGCTTGGGAAGTTTTTTGGGAGAAGTACGGTAAGAATTGGACTTTTCATCTTCCTCATCTCCGTCTTCTTCGTAATAATCATCGCCATCATTTTTACCTAACCGTCCGGTTCTAAAAGCTTTCAAAGTTTTACCCAAAGCTGAACTAACCTGAGGTAATTTGCCCAGCCCGACAAGCGCAATAACAAGCAGCAAAATAAGAATAACTTGCGGTAGTCCAATGTGAAAAAACGAAGGCATATCCTCTCCTTGCATATGAAAAAAGTTGTTTCAACCATAGGGAGTTCTCAAGAACATGAAGAAATATCCCTGAAAACTCATGATAATTTACCGGGCAGTTCTTGTCAAAAGGCAAAATAAAGTCAAGCACTCTTTTCAGCAAGGCAATTTCATGGTAAATTGTGCGTATGATGAACTTTAAAACACGAGTTAAATTATATGTCGATTGAAATTAGACGTGCAGATAATATCGGTTTTTGTATGGGCGTCCGTCGTGCAGTCGATACAATTTTGAAAGTGGCGCAACAACACGTAGCAGTGGAAACTATGGGGGCGCTAGTGCATAACCAGCAGGTGCTGGGAAAATTGGAGAATTCAGGGGTCCGCATTGTCAATGATGCCTCTGAAATTCAAGGCAATGTGGTAGTAATCAGCGCACATGGAGTTGGCCCAAAGATTACTCAGAAGTTGGAATCGCGGGGGGTAAATGTTATTGATACTACCTGTCCTTTTGTAAAGCGGGCCCAAATGGCGGCACGGCGTCTATTCAAGGCCGGTTTCTACACCATAGTTTACGGCGATGGACAACATCCGGAGGTAAAGGGGATATTGGGTTGGGCAGACGGCAATGGAATGGCCACGCTTGAAGCGGGACAATTGAAAAACAAGGTTGATTTACCACGAAAATTGGGCTTATTATCACAAACAACGCAGATTCCGTCTGCGTTTGCCACTTTTACCAAAGAGGTGTTGGATATCGCATTGGTGAAAGATGTCGAGATTCATATTATTGATACCCTGTGCCACGATATCCGTCGCCGCCAAGCAGATACTCTTGAGATGGCAAAAACATCGGACACGGTGTTTGTAATTGGTGGACGTAACAGTGCCAATACCAAGCATTTATTTGAATTATGTGCAACAGTGGTGGAGACTTATCAAATTGAAACAGCCTCAGAAATTAAGCTAGAATGGATAAAAGGCAAAAAAAGAGTAGGGGTAACAGCCGGAGCTTCAACTGACGATGAGACAATCGATGAAGTTATGGCGCGCCTAAACTGCCTGGCAAGTAATTAATGGTTTTTTGAGCAAAACAAGGACTATATAAGAATTTCTCGTAGATTAGAAGGAGTTTTATGAAAAAGCATGTTTTTTCAGGTGTGAGACCTACCGGACGGTTGCATATCGGCAATTATTTAGGGGCCGGCAAAAACTATGTCTCTTTACAGGATGAATATGAGTGCATTTATAGTATCGTGGATTTACATGCTCTCACTACATTGGAAGACACTGACAAGCTGCAGGAAAATATCTACGAAGCTTTTCTTGATTTACTCGCAACGGGGTTAGACCCGCAGAAATCAATTATTTTTGTTCAGTCACACGTGCCTGAAATCAATGAGTTATTTACCTTGCTAAGCATGGTAACCCCACTTTCATGGCTGTTGAGAGTGCCTACTTTTAAAGAGAAAGCTCGCTTACATCCCCAGAATGTTAACTATGGTTTGGTAGGATACCCGGTATTAATGACGGCTGACATTGTTCTATACAAGGCTGAAGTTGTGCCGGTAGGAGAGGACCAATTACCTCATCTTGAATTATCACGAGAAATTGTACGGCGCTTTAACGAGCATTTTGGTAAAACCTTCCCGGAGCCAAAGGCTAAATTAACCAACTTTCCGCTGGTTGTTGGGCTTGATGGCAAAGACAAAATGAGTAAAAGCCTAGGCAATTATATCGAACTTGCGGCAACCGAGGAGGAAACCACTCAAAAAGTAATGTCAGCGGTTACTGATCCGTCACGTCGGTTGCGTTCAGATTGCGGTCACCCGGAGGTGTGTAACGTGTTCAAGTTACGCATGCACTTCGAACCAGCCGCAGTTGAACAACTTAAGAACGATTGCCGCAGTGCTGCGATTGGTTGCGTGGATTGTAAAAAAGCGTTGGCAACAGCGATTAATCACAATCTGGCTCCAATACGAGCCCGCCGTGCGGAATTGGCAAACAACCCCGCTCATGTGCGAGATGTGATGGCTGATGGGGCCAGACGCGCACAAAACATCGCCAGACAAACCATTGATGAGACAAAGCACAAAATGGGTCTAAGATAACGTTTGCTCTATCTTAGATTCAATTTGTAACGAAGCATATTACGCGTAATCAGGAAAAAAATTACACAAAATATGCTCAGAAAGCAAATCATAATCAGAAGTGCTACATGTATACCGTCGGGAAATAGAGCCCAGTTGGTTGCGCGAAAAAGAACAGTACTCATTAGTGCGAGCGTTATTGAGAATAATAGCTGCATCATAGTACTGATTGCCCAAAACGCTCCGAAGGATAGCAAGGCTCTATGACTGTTAGCCAGCATCCCCAGCGACAAACAAGCATAAAGTAATAATAGGGCACAAAATACTGCTAGAACAAAGCAGACGATTAATTCGATAAGCGTACGAAGATTCTCAAATACAAAGAGCCCATTTAAAAAGGGTTTGATATCTGAGAAATTGAAACTATTGGTCAAGATTACTACAGACAATATGGCTACAATGCCGCCAATGATATACCATATGGAAGCCACAAATAACCTGCTGAGGATTATTTTTTCAGTTGAAACGGGTAAGGTATGGGTTAAATATCCTTCTTTTTGGAGAACGCTTTTATTGAAACGTTGAATAGTGATAAACAATAAAGTTACCCAAGTGGCTATAATCAACATTAATGAGAGTGAGTGGCTGAAGTTATTCGTAATGAATAGAAACTCAATATCAGCCGCTCTGTTAAGCAAATCAAGGAGACGATTGACAATTGACATGGCAATCATCGCTCCAAAGAGAGAAATGATGAGGCGGCTATTAGCCTTAAATTCATATTTCATCAACTTGATTAACATCTGAACACCTCCCGGAAGTACGCATCGACAGATGTCCCAGTCTTTTCACGCAAGACGTTGATGTCTTCGGAAAGGATTACCTTCCCTTCTTTAAGGATAATAACATCGTCCAGCACTTGCTCAATATCCGATATCAAATGGGTCGAGATAATTATGGAGGCGTTATGGTTGCGATTTTTAATTATTGTTGACAGAATATAGTCCCTTGCAGCTGGGTCCACTCCGCCAATTGGCTCGTCAAGTAGGTACAAAAGTGCCGAACGTGCCATAACCAGAATTAGTTGGACCTTTTCTTTGTTTCCTTTCGATAAAGACCTTAACGTTTGATGCTTTTCGATTCTTAGACTGGCAAGCATCTCCAGTGCTTTTTTGCAGTCAAAATCGACATAAAAATCGGTAAAAAAATCAAGAATATCACTCACTCGCATCCAGTCAGCCAAGTAAGTGACATCAGGCAGATAAGACACTAATTTCTTGCTTTCAATACCGGGCTTAAACCCATTAATTGTTATTGTGCCCAAAGTGGGAGTAAGTAATCCATTGCAAAGCTTAATGAATGTTGATTTGCCGCTGCCATTTGGGCCCAAAAGTCCTACAATACGTCCTTGCTCAATTGTAATGTCGAGCCCATTTAGCGCACATGTTCGTCCGTAGTTTTTGGTGAGTCCCTTGCATTCCAGAACAGCCATTTTCAACTCCCAAATAAAGATTAGTTTCGTGGCTTTCTCATGTTACGTATCCGTGGAAACATTATAGCACATCACTTAATTCGCAAATCTGTATGAATATGCGTCACATTGACAGAAACCTGTATTTATCGCTAGTATTAAAGAGTCAGTAGCTTTTGGAAGGGAACAATATGTCAAGTTCGTGGCGTGAATGCCATTTTTGTGGCAGACAGGTTGAAATGGCTCCAAACCAAGATATTGGAGATGCCCTTGGTGGATGGATTGTTGTTTCAAGGTTGCACAGTAAAGATTCCTTTGAACGCTACAGCTTTTGTTCATTATCCTGTCTTCAGCATTGGACCCAGGGACAAATGCCTTGCGTTCCGGATGTTTTTCTGTATTCGATGAGCGATAGCTCTTGTGAGCTTTAAACCAAACAAATCTTAGGATTACATTGACTGGGTAGCCTGTTGCTATCCAGCATTGTTTTTAATGACAAAAGCCATTCTCGCAAGCGGATGGAATGTCATTTGTGCGAAGGTTACGATTTTTATCCCACGAGGAGAAAATAACAATATGGAAAATACCTCAATCGTGCAACGTATATCCCAGCTCAAACAACAACGGAATGCCATCATTCTGGCCCATAATTACCAACCCATTGAAATACAGAATATTGCCGATTTTGTGGGTGATTCACTGGAACTTGCCCAGCAAGCCACCCTCTCCCAAGCGGAAGTATTGGTTTTCTGCGGAGTATATTTCATGGCTGAAACCGCTTACATCCTTTCTCCCCGCAAGACTGTACTGATCCCCGACTCATCCGCCGGGTGCCCTATGGCAGACATGATTACCGCAGAGGCTTTGCGGGCCCAAAAACAGGCCTTGCCGGGGATACCGGTTGTATGCTATGTAAATTCAACAGCGGCGGTTAAAGCGCAAAGCGATATTTGTTGCACCTCAGCCAATGCCGCAAGAGTGGTCGAGAGCTTATCACAACAGGAAATTCTATTCGTTCCCGATCAGTATTTAGGACAATGGATTTCAACTCAAACGCATAAAAAAATGCACTATTGGCCCGGTTATTGTCCCGTGCATGCCGCTATTCTGCCGCAACACATCGCAGAGAAGAAATCTCAATATCCTCAAGCTAAAGTAATAGTCCACCCGGAGTGTCGGTCTGAGGTTTCAATGATGGCTGACGCCGTACCTTCAACCAGTGGAATGCTACGTTTTGCCAAGGAAACCACCGCGCACGAAATCATTGTTGGCACCGAAACCGGTTTGATTCAGCGCATGCAAAAAGAAAATCCCTCCAAGGAGTTTATTCCCGCCAATTCCCTCGCTGTCTGCCAAAATATGAAGCTTACTACACTTGAAAAGCTCCAACGGTGTTTGGAAGAAATGCAACCGGTTGTGACCGTCCCGGAAGATATCCGAGTTCAGGCATTCCAAGCGCTGGAACGCATGCTTCAAGTAAACTGATATGGTTGAAACTGTTCAATACATATTGGTTCAGATTACCGCCGGTAATATGGATGAGGCACGCCATTTAGCTCAATTATTGTTGGAGCAAAAGAAAATCGCCTGTGTCAACATTATACCCGAAGTAGAATCTCTTTTTCGTTGGAATGGAAAAATCGATAACAGTACCGAAAGCTTATTGCTTGTGAAAACACAAGCTTCCCTGCTTGATGATATAATAGCTATCGTGCGACAGCATCACTCTTACCATCTGCCGGAAATCATTGCCATCCCACTGTATGGTGGCAGTGACGCATATTTAGCCTGGGTGGGTAACGAAACCAACGGTTGATAAGTGGGTCGGGAAAAATGCTTCAAAACAGGAAAGTACTTCCATAACTTATGAAAGAGGGCCATTCGATGACTAATAATTCGAGAATCGGTCTCCTGACAACAATGCTGCTGGTATTGGGAGTAATCTTTTTTCTGGTAGCGGCGGTACTGTTGTTGGTGTGTCTTTTTGCTCACAATTACGCTCTGCGAGTCCCCAGTTTATTTCTGGCGCTGGCAGCGCTGGGAAGCGGAGTCATAAGAGCAATACTTAATCTGTTTCGTATCGGTTAGCCATCCCTTTGCGCTTCCTGCTGCATTCGTTCCAATCATTTGGGTACAATCAAAAACCTTGCTCGGTGCCTGTTTGACAAGATCTGGTGACAAGGATATACTCCGCAAAGTTGAATAATTACTCAGAGAATGTTATTGAAAGGGGGGGTGATTTTATGGACGCAGACGGTAGTAGTGGCCTAGGCGACTCGAACGGTAGCAGTACTCTAAAGTGGCTTGTTTTCGGAGAAAAATATATAAACTGTGTCCATGCTCTCCAAGGTGAGGTTGCTTGCTGAAGCAAGCTTCGCATAACACTTGAGTACCATCGTTTGGGTTCAAGCGATGGTTTTTTATTTCCTTTTTATCACTGGTACCATTGGCTTGAGATGCCTTAACCGGCGCAATGGATAATTCTAGCGGTATAACCCAACGCGAATTCGGACAACACTAAACAAAGAAGGTATCAGCCAATGAACAAAAAGAAGAATACTGCCGCCCTAAAAAAATTCCGCGAGGACAAAAAGCATCGCGAAGAAATTCTACAGAGGATGTTCTTTGCCACAAGCTCCGATATTAAAGATTTATTCGAAAAGTTTGGCACAAAAGTAGAAGGCCTTAGCGAATCGCTCATTGAAGAGTCGCGCGATCAATACGGAGATAACAACATTACCCGCGGGAAAAAGGAGTCTCTGTTTAAACGTATCGCCTCAGCTTTCATCAATCCTTTTACGGCAATCTTAGTTGCCTTGGCGGTTGTATCTGCTTTTACCGATATTTTCCTTGCTGAACCGGGCGAAGTAAACCCCATGGCGGTCATTATTATTACTTCCATGGTGCTGGTCTCTGGCCTTTTGCGCTTCGTTCAAGAAACTCGAAGCGGTCATGCCGCCGAAAACCTGCTTAAGATGATAACCACTACCACCAACGTTCAACGCCAAGAGGAGGGGAATCAAGCCATTCCGCTGGGAGATGTGGTGGTAGGCGATATCGTGTACCTTTCAGCGGGTGACATGATTCCAGCTGATATGCGAATTATTCGTGCCAAAGACTTATTTATTAGTCAGTCAGCGCTGACGGGAGAAAGCGTAGCCGTTGAAAAAACGGCCGGCGCTGTGCATGCGAAGTACTCCGCGGTTACTGAAATTCCCAATATGGCTTTTATGGGAACCAATGTCATTAGCGGAAGTGCTGTTGGGGTTGTGATTGTCACCGGTGATGACACTATTTTCGGAGAAATGGCCAGAAATGTCAGCGATAAGCCTGTACAAACAAGTTTTGAAAAAGGGGTTAACACCGTCTCCTGGCTACTGATACGTTTTATGCTGGTTATGGTTCCGATCGTTCTATTTGTCAATGGTTTTACCAAAGGCAATTGGATGGAGGCTTCCCTCTTTGCACTGTCGATTGCGGTAGGACTGACACCGGAGATGCTTCCTATGATTGTTACCACTTGTCTTGCCAAAGGGGCAGTGGCCATGTCACGCGAGAAAACCATCATCAAGAATTTAAACTCAATACAAAACCTTGGCTCAATGGATATTTTATGTACCGACAAAACAGGCACTTTGACGCAAGATAAAGTTGTATTAATGTACCACTTAAACATCCATGGGCAAGAGGATGAGCGTGTACTGCGGCATGCCTTCCTAAACAGCTATCACCAAACCGGACTGCGCAACTTAATGGATATTGCCATTATCGAAAGGACCAAAGAGTCACAATCTACCCTTTCAGAACTGCGTGGCTTAGCCGATAAATATGTCAAGGTAGACGAAATACCTTTTGATTTTGTGCGCCGCCGCATGAGTGTGGTGGTAAAAAACGGCAAGACCCAAATGATTACCAAGGGAGCGGTCGAAGAAATGCTCGCGGTTTGTGAATATGTTGAATACGAGGGCAAAGTAGAAAAACTCAGCGAGCAAATTAAAACCTATATCCTACAGAAAGTTGATGACTTGAATGAAGACGGAATGCGCGTAATAGTGGTTGCTCAAAAGAATGACCCTTCACCTGTTGGTATGTTTTCGGTTGCGGATGAATCAAATATGGTGCTAATGGGATATTTGGCGTTCCTTGATCCCCCCAAAGAATCAGCCGCCGATGCCATAAAAGCGCTCCATGAACATGGTGTCGCGGTAAAAATCCTGACCGGAGATAATGACAAAGTAGCTCAAGCAGTCTGTCGTCAGGTCGGCATCCCGGTAAACAATATGTTGCTCGGTTCGGACTTGGACAACATCCTCGACAAAGAGTTACATAAAGTTGCCGAGGAAACCAGTGTGTTTGCCAAATTATCCCCGCAACAAAAAGCGCGCGTAATTAGCGCTTTGCGTGAAAATGGTCACAGCGTAGGTTATATGGGAGATGGCATTAATGATGCCGCAGCTATGAAGACCGCCGACGTCGGGATTTCAGTAGATACCGCGGTAGATATAGCCAAAGAATCGGCGGATGTGATTTTGCTCGAAAAGGATTTAATGGTACTGGAGAAAGGCATAATTGAAGGGCGTAAAATCTACGCCAATATGATCAAGTATATCAAAATGACCGCCAGCTCGAACTTTGGCAACATGTTCTCAGTCCTTGCTGCCAGTGCTTTTCTGCCTTTTTTGCCCATGCTTCCCCTTCAAATCATCTTACTGAATTTAATATATGATCTTTCTTGTACCGCTATTCCTTGGGATAATGTGGACAAAGAATTCTTGGTAGCACCCAGAAAATGGGATGCCGGTTCAATCGGCAAATTCATGCTTTGGATTGGCCCTACCAGTTCGATTTTCGACATTACGACGTATGTGTTCATGTACTTCGTGATTTGCCCCGCTGTTTGCGGGGGGTTGTTGTTCACACAGATCAGCGACCCTGCCACACAGGCTTTGTTTATTGCCGTTTTTCAAGCTGGTTGGTTCGTCGAATCCATGTGGACACAAACTTTGGTCATTCATATGATACGCACGGCAAAAATTCCTTTCATTCAAAGTCATGCCTCGGCATCGCTCCTTTTCCTCACCTTTGCCGGCATTGCAGTCTTGACCGTCATCCCTTTTACCAGCTTTGGGGCATCCATCGGTCTCGCTCCTTTGCCATTGGCCTTCTTCCCGCTACTGGCGTTGACCATTTTCCTGTACATGGGACTGGTTACTCTGTTTAAAAAGATTTTTGTTCGAAGATACGGGGAGTTGTTGTAAATGTGCCTGTTGCGGTGCGGGTTTTCGGAACGACAAGCATTGTGCCCGCGGCTGTTTTTCTTGCACCGCATAGCCGCATATGATTTAATACCACACCGTGGATACTTTCATCGGACTAGACATTGGCTCGGTAAGCGTTAAAGCCTGCCTTATTTCGTCGACCGGTTCTATTCTACGCAAAACTGTTGCTCGTATTACCGGGAATGCCATTGAGGCGACAAACTTCGCCGTACAGCAATTGGAAGCTATCGATTCCGTGAGCGGAATCGGGTTTACCGGCGCAGGGCGTGCCCTCATCAATAAATCCGGAATTGCTGTTTTCACTTCTCCGCTGGCTTTGACGACGGGTATTCTGCACGAGCATCCTGACGCTCGAAGCATAATACAGATAGGTGGAAACAGTACTCTCATCGTAAAACTTGAAGATGGGCTAAAAAAACCTTGGAAGACGTACACCAACCCTTTATGTGCTGCCGGAACGGGACGTTTCATTGAGCAGCAAACATATCGACTCGGAATCAATATGGAGGATTTTTCCCGTATTGCGCTGGAACATAGTGGCACAATCCCGCGCATCGCCGCTCGTTGTAGCGTATTCGCCAAGAGCGATCTGATTCATTTACAGCAGAAAGGTGTTTCCCTACCGGCCATGCTGTATGCTCTTTGTCAATCCGTGGCGCGAATGGTAACCTCATTATGTCCGTACTCTTTTGATGAGCCTGTATATTTGGCAGGAGGGCTAGCCAACAGTCAAGCTATATTGCAGGCGCTTGAAGAGGCGGTTTCTGCTAAAAACGGACATCCTGTCAGCATCACAGTCACCCCTCACCCCACATACACGGAGTCATATGGGGCGGCTTTACTGGCACTTAATCAACGTGCTCCTTGCTCACCATTCCCCTTTGCTGTTTCACAAGAACAAAAATATTATCAATTACCGCCACTGCCGCAAAGCCTAAACTTACCTGTTGTGACCTCGCCACCAACGATTGAATCGGCTACTTGCGGGTATATCGGCCTTGATATCGGTTCAACCAGTACCAAAGCCGTCATCATGAGTGCTTGCGGCAAAGAAGTGCTCATGAAAGATTACATCATGACCTCCGGGCGTCCGGTTGATGCCGTGCGTAAAGTAATGGGTAATCTACTGCAAAAAGGGGCTGCCAATATCAAAATTTTAGCGGCGGGGGTAACCGGTTCCGGGCGTTATCTGGTAGGACACTTAATCGGAGCCGATTTGGTAAAAAACGAAATCACTGCCCAAACACGCGGGGTAGCTGAGATTGATCCTCAATCCGATATTATTGAAATCGGTGGACAGGATTCAAAATTAGTGCTTAAACGTGGTGGCATTGTCATTGATTATCAAATGAATAAAGCCTGTGCCGCAGGAACAGGTAGCTTCATTGATGAACTGGCAGAAATGTTGGACTTGAAAGTTACCAATGGAGAATTTGCCAGTTTGGCCTTTCGTGCCCCATATACCATTGACCTCGGCACTCGTTGCGCCGCTTTCATCGGGCAATCGGTCTCCATGGCTCAACAAGAAGGCGTACCGTTGGAAGTGATTGTGGCCAGTCTTTCCAATTCCATCGCTAAAAACTACTTATCTAAGGTAGTCGGACATCGTAAATTGGCTGATAAAGTAATACTTACCGGAGCGGTATTCTATAACGAAGCCGTAGTTGCGGCTTTCCGTGAGCAACTTGAGGGACATCAGGTCGTAGTCGCTCCCCATCGCGAAGTGTCTGGGGCTATCGGGGCAGCTTTGCTGGCACGTGAGGGTCAGGGACAACAACCCAGTTCTTTTAAAGGCTTTCAGCAGATAATTGAACAGCCCTGCGAATTGAAAACTTTTGTCTGTCAATCATGCGACAATAACTGTACCATCACACGCATGACTTTGGACCATGGGCAAGTCTCATATTTCGGTAGCCGTTGTGATCGTTATGACAGTTATGGGACAACCAAAAAACAGCACACCGCTTTTGACGAGCGCGAAAAACTGCTGCTGGAAAACTATCAGCAAAATCAAGGGAAAGGTCCGCTGGTTGGAATCCCACGTGCGCTTCTCACTTATGATTTTGCTCCGCTGCTTATCAGCTATTTAAACGCACTGGGAGCGCGCGTGTTGCTTTCTGGGAAGACCGCCTCCGCTATTATGGAGAAATCCTCCGAACTTGCGTACAGCGACAGTTGTTTTCCGCTTAAACTGATGCATGGGCATATGGCAAGTCTTCAGGAGAAATGTGACTACATTCTGTATCCCTCTTTTACAAGACTCGGCCGTAAGGAGGGCGACAGTAACCAAAAGTATGCCTGCCCATTGGTGCAAGCATCGCCTTTTATTGTTCGCCAGGTGCTGAACCTCAAGTCATGCCTAATTTCACCTATTATTGACTTCAGCATGGGCGATTCGGAAATTATTAAGAACTTGGCTGAGGCAGCTAAACAAATGGGATATAGCTCACGAGCGGGGAATAAAGCGGCCCAAGTCGCGCTGGCGTCTCAGGCTTCATTTGTAAGCAATTGCAAATTGGCCGGTACGCAGTTACTGGAAAGTCTTAACAAAAGCGGGCAAATCGGTATTGTGATTCTCTCGCGAGCATATATGGCACAAGACGCTGGTGCCAATCTGGGTATTGCCGAAACGCTGGCCGGACTGGGAGTCGTTCCCATTCCGCTGGACTTTCTGCCATTGGAAACTGTTGATGTCAGCGAGTACTCCGATCGACCATACTGGTCGTACGAAGTCAAGATGATTGCCGCTACCGCTATTATTGCGCACTCAGCTAATTTATACGGGCTGTTTATCACCAATTTTGGTTGTGGACCCAACTCATTCATATTGCCCATACTCGAAGACATCATGGGGAACAAACCCTTGGGGCAATTGGAGATCGATGAACATGCCGCCGAAGCCGGACTAGTGACAAGATTGGAAGCATTCGTTGACACAATACGCTGCTATTCTTTGAGTGAGCATAAAACCGCGCCGCCCCAGATTATTAGGCGTTCAAGTGCCTCGATTGATTCGTCTGGTAAAATTTTCGTTATACCACGTATGGCACCGTTCACTGAACTGATCAAGGCAACCGCTCAGGCAGCAGGCAACCGTGTAATAGTTTTACCCGAACCAAGCGAGCGTAACCTGGTCCTTGCCAATCGTGTCACATCAGGCACAGAATGCCTGCCTTACCGCGTTACATTAGGCGACTACCTGCGTTTTTTCGAAGACAATCAATGCAATCCCGATGACATAATGTTACTGATGGCTGGCTCATACGGACCTTGCCGGTTGGGAAAATACGCATTGGAGCAGGATAGAGTACTGCGCTCATTGGGATTTCCCGCCAAAGTGTACACATCTGTCTCCAATAACGCTTACCGCGACATTAATGTAAGCGCCAAATTACTTCGTTACGGTTTAGACGCCATCTTTGCGGTTGACTGGTTGGAGAGACTGCTTTGGCGCACCCGTCCATATGAACACACTGTAGGGCTGGCCGACCAACTGTTTCAACACTACATGCAGTTATTGGCAGATGCCTGTGATAAGCAAAAAGCGCTAACCCATGTACTGAAAAATGCTTCGAGAGATTTCGCCACTGCCCGCGACAATGCCATTCCCCGTCGTCCGGTAGTGGGCATCAACGGCGAAATTTTTCTGCGCACCAATTCTTTTAGTAATCAGAATTTAATTCGCGTTTGCGAGGAGGCCGGTTTGGAAGTGGTGGTATCTCCGATGAGTGAGTGGATGAGATATACCTCTTTCCGCAATATGGAAGACCATTTCCGTTTTCGCCGTTTGGCTAAAATACCAGCCAGCATTTTCAAACATCGCATTGTGGAAAATGACGATCGTAAACTGCTGCAAGTTGTCAAAGATACCCTGCAAATCCATCATGAACCAAGCATTGCCGATATTCTGCGGCAGACCAAGCGCTATCTCTCGCCACGTTGCGGCAGTGAAGCCGTATTAAGTGTGGGAGCCGGTATTGACTGGTTGGCATCATCTCATTTTGCGGGAGTAATCTCGGTAATGCCACATGGGTGTATGCCGGGAGGCATTGTTGCCGCCATGGCCGACACTTTTTCAGCGCAATACAATAAGCCTTGGATTAGTCTCACTTATGACGGCATATTGGAAAACAACAACCCTACCAAAATCGCGAATTTCGCTGAATTGATTCTCTACTGCAGTAAATTTTCCCATGCGCTCTGATCACTTTAAACTTGTCTCGATTGCAAACCTCGCCTAAAATAACTAAAATAATTGAAAAATAAGTATCTTTTCTGGCTTTGGCCAGACCACTGAGGAAAAGGATAGAAATGATTCGCCATCCGCATTATGAAACCATGTCGCGCCCTGAATTAGAACAATTACAATTAGAGCGGCTAAAGAAAACCGTCTCTTATGTTTTTGAGCGTGTGCCCTTTTATCATGACAACATGCAAAAATTGGCAGTAAAACCGGAAGACATTCAAACTCTGGCCGATTTAACGCGCTTACCTTTTACCAGCAAGCTGGATTTCCGTGACAATTATCCATTCGGTCTTTGCTGTGTTCCCCCCGACGAAATAGTTCGCGTACACTCATCATCCGGCACAACCGGTAAACCGGTAATTGCTCCCTATACGCAAAAAGATATCGACACCTGGGCAGAACTGGTTGCTCGCTCACTGGCATGTGCCGGTATGACACGCGAAGATACCCTCCAAAATGCTTATGGTTATGGTACGTTCACAGGAGGATTGGGACTACATTACGGAGGCGAGAGACTGGGAGCTACCGTTGTGCCAACTTCAACAGGCAACACCAAGCGTCAGTTAATGCTGATGCAGGATTTGGGCACGACAGCGATTTCTTGCACTCCATCTTATGCGCTGATCCTTCACGAAACGGCTCAGGAGATGGGGATTGATCTGAAAAACAGCAGTTTGCGGCTCGGTATACTAGGCGCGGAACCGTGGAGTGAAAATATGCGCGCCGAGATAGAGAATAAGCTGGGAATAGATGCCCTCAGCATCTATGGACTAACTGAGATTGTCGGGCCTGGAGTATCCATGGAATGCTTGCATAAAGATGGTATGCATATCTGGGAAGACCATTTCTTAGTTGAAATCATTGATCCAATCAGTGGAAGGCAATTGCCTTACGGAGAAATCGGAGAACTGGTTATCACCACGCTTACGAAAGAAGCGCAGCCTATTTTACGCTTCCGCACCAAAGACATTACCAGCCTTAATATTGAAACTTGTTCATGCGGACGCACAATGGCCCGCATGGCTCGAATTACTGGCCGCAGCGACGACATGATCCGCGTGCGAGGTGTGTCAGTCTTCCCCTCACAAATCGAGAGTGTGTTGCTAACCATAAAAGGGATTGAACCCCAATACATGATAATTGTTGATCGCATGAACGCTTTTGCTTCCGATGAGCTGGAAATATGGGTGGAAGTTTCGGAAGAAATATTCTCCGACGAGATGACAAGAATGACATATTTGCAGAATCAATTGCAAAGGGAACTTGATAGCGTGCTAGGTATCAAGTCGCGTATCAAACTAGTTGAGCCGCGTAAGCTTATACGCACGGAAGGTAAAGCAAAACGGGTAATTGATCGTTCAGAATTACCTCAGCTATAAAAGCGATACGGAGAAAACGATGAGAATAAAACAAATTTCAGTTTTTGCCGAAAACACTCGAGGTCGTCTTCTTGCTATGCTGAAAGCCTTGGATAATGCCCAAGTGAGTTTGCGTGCCATTTCAGTCAGCGAGAATGCTGATTTCGGTATTGTTCGCATGATTATGGATAACCCCGAAAAAGGGGCAACCGCGCTACGAGAAGCCGGGTTTACTGAGCGCACAGACACCATGCTCTCGATCGAGATACCGGACGTACCAAGCGGTATGCTTAAGACCGTGCTTCAACCTTTGTCAGAAGAGAATATTAACATTGAGTATTTCTATGCTTTTCTTGAACAGGAACAAGGGTTTGCACGCATTGTGCTGAAAACAAGTGACGATGAAAAAGCGGAAAAACTGCTCTCCAATTTTTGTGAGAGGACACAGAATTAATCACTCGCATTTTTTGGCACGGGCATTTCATTAATGGGCGAGCAGCTTATGCCTTGTGGCAGTTATTTTTAGGTATTGTTCCAAGTAAAAATGGACACTGACTCTAAAGCCCCTGTAGCTCAGATGGACAGAGCAGCGGTTTCCTAAACCGTGTGTCGTGAGTTCGACTCTCACCAGGGGTACCAGTTTTCAAAACAAAATGCACTACTCCATTCATGGGCATACTGGGAACAATATCCGTAATAGCCGCTTATGGGTGGATAGTTTCTGCGGTTAGAAAGAAGTAAAGAAAGGCATTGTAGATCATCATAGATTGTGTTACAATGTGTTTCAAGGTTAGATAATAGGGGTGAATGATATGCCACATGTTTCCTTACGCGTTTCAGAGGAAGAAAAGAGATGGATGGAAGGCTACGCAAAAGTGCAAGGTGTCAACCTGTCCGACGCCGTTAAGGATGCTTTTTTTGAGAAGCTGGAAGATGAGTATGACTTAAGAATGATTCGTGAGCATGAAGCTGAAAAAGCAAAAGGTAATATGAAATACTACACCCATGATGAAATTATGCGGGAGTTTAGGCTTCGGTGATATGGCATCTTGAATACTCGGATAAGGCACGAAAACAACTACGTAAATTTGATGAAACCCAACGCACTATTATTCTTCGGTGGATAGATAAGAACATTAATGGATGTGATAACCCGCGCCTACATGGCGGAGCTCTTGTCGGCAATATGAAAGGTTATTGGAGATATCGGGTAGGGACTTACAGAGTTATTGCTGATATTCAAGACAATATTGTGACGATAGAAATTATTAATGTAGCCCACAGAAAAGATGTTTATAAAGAGCTTTAGGAAGAAACTGTTATTCACTATGATGGGTTGATATTCCTATGATTCCTGCAATTGCTCAGTATTTAATTGAAAATCTTAAAACTAAAATGTGGTGACTGTTTCGGTCAGGTCGGGTCCTATTCTTGGGGATTTTAGACGCAAATAGCAACTATTGTTCAAAAACTATTTTGCTAAGTTAGAGACAAATTGACTGTATTAACAATCAGCGTCTAATTCTTAAACCGTGTGTTGTGAGTTCGATTTTCATCAGAGGTACCACTTGCCCGTCAGTATCTCAGTTTTGGCCCAAAAAGTAAGCTTCGGAAACCAAAGGCTCAGTGTAGATACAGGTCGGGAGGAATGCGGCGCCTCGGGGGTAATCCCAAGCGCATGCGGCTATACTCTGAGCTTATTTCGGCACCCAAAACAAGTATCAAAGACACATAGTAAATGAAAATCAGTAAAACCAGTATTGAGCCCACAATCCCCTGTACCAACTCAATGCGTGCAAAGCGGTTGAAGTAAGTTATCATAATGGTACGTGCCACTTCAAAGGCCACTGCCGCAAACAAAGCGCCAGGCCATACGTGACGCCATCTTGTTTTAATAGCGGGAATAGTCTTGTAAATAATCAGGAAAATAACAAACACTAGAAAAACGAATGAGATGCGGACACCAACTCCTCCTAACGCATTTCCCGGATTGAAAGCGACCAAAACAGAACTGCTGATTATTACAACAAAGAAGAATATACAAATGCCAACGGAGGTTGCGGCTTCGCGTAGTTTTCGCTCAATTAAATGATGTCGGATATTTAGTCCCCAGGCACGATTAACACCTCGGCTTATAGCGCTAAACATGGCGCCCACGGGGAAAAATAAAGCCACAATACTGACTATACCCAGCCATGTACGATTGCCCACAATTCCTTCTATGTTGGCTATGACTAAATCTTCAATTCCCGGTATATTAGTCTCAACAAATTGGAAAATGCTTCTTTGCACTTCGTCAGCTGGCAAGATAAAACCGAGTACCGCTATGACACCGATGATAAGTGGGAAAAAAGATAGGAAAGCGTAATAAGCTATGGCTCCCACAATTTCTATGGCACCATCATTCCCTACATCATTTATCACCCTGTCCAGAAAATTGAAAAACGGTATTCGAATAAGACGAATGCGAATTTCCTCGACTTTATCGCCTATGGTGCGAAAAAAATCCAAGCAACGCAAGAAGGGATTTCTATTTGAAGTATGATTTGGTTCTTCCATCATTTATCACTGTCAAAAATTTAAGGCACCTACTTCTAAATGGTGGCAAGGCAAACGCAAGCCCCCCGTTAGTATACCACTTGTTTATGTTCATAGTGGTAATATTCTTTGAGTTACTCACAAAAAGCTTTTGCTGATTCAAGGTGCATTTTCAAGGTTTACGGTATTTGTGCTTTTGCAGTTATATTCTTTCTAAACTACGATTACGCACAACCGAACGAACGCCCTCCTTTGTTGAACCCTAACCCTCGATAGTGTTGTACAAGAATTAGATTGTCAAAAATAGGCAAATCATTGTTGTTAAGTTATTCTCATGGCTATTAATGCAAAGTACACTTGACAAGCTTTGCAAAGCATGCTAGTCTTTTGTTGTAAAGTAAATTATCTATAAAGATAATGTCATGAAAACCATAATACCAGCGTTGCGAAAACAACATAAACTCTCACAAGAAGAGTTAGCACTAGCTGTAGGTGTTACTAGGCAAACAATCACTTCAATCGAAATCGGGAAATACACAGCATCACTACCGCTTGCCTATAAAATAGCAAGGTATTTTGGGAAAACAATAGAAGAAGTATTTGATTTCTCGGATTTGGAGCAAGTATAAAATGGATGAGTTTAGAAAAAAGATAGCTGACCGAGTTATATTGCTTTCAGTCGGATTGTTTATTGCATGTTGTGCTCTAGTATATTTCTGTATAGATGTTAGCAAAGGGAAGCAAGTGTTGTATTCAGATAAGGGCACAACTTGGATTCAGATTTTAATCATCGTAGTTCTTATTAGCGTCTTGCTTTCATCAATTACTAGATGTGTAATGGCAATTCGTTACCCAAATCGGCTTAAAAAGTTGCAAGTCTATGAAACAGACGAACGCAACGTCTTTATCAAGCAGAAAACCGGCTCTATCGGGATAAATATCATCATGTATGGGCTGGCAATTATGACAATCATTATAGGTAGCAATAGCGTAAGTACATTTTGGGGATTATTTTTAGCCCTTATATTTGTTATGCTTGTTCACATATCACTGGTATTATACTATCGTCACAAGTTTTAACTGAATAGTGCTGAGTTAACAAAAAGTATATGAAAAAGATATTTTTAATTCTCTTCTCAGTAGTTCTCTTAATATCGGGAATCTTGAGTAGTATATCCTGTTCCTGCGACAAGAACACTCTTGAATACGATGGCAATCCTATCAGTATCACAGGAAGGATCTACGTTACAATAGAGGACAGGAAGTTAAGGTAGTCTCAAAATAAATAAAAGGAGGAAACCTTACAAATGTCTATGATAAGACGCAAATATGACGCTGAGTTTAAGAAGAATGCCGTTAAGTTAAGCTATGCCAGTACAAAAACGATTAAAGCAATAGCTGACGATCTTGGAGTTACAGAGGGTATGCTCTACAGATGGAGGCAGCGATATACAGCACAGGGAGGTCTTACCCAGGCAGCCACATTGGAAGAAGAGGTAAAGGCACTGCGGCTAGAAAATGCGGAACTAAAGATGGAGCGCGATATGTTAAAAAAAGCCGCAGCCTACTTTGCGAAACTGCAGAAGTGAAATATCGCTTCATCATGGCACATCCGGAATATTCGGATAAAAAGTGGGCTGGGTTCTTGAGCGTGTCGCGCAGTGCATATTACGAATGGAAGAAAACCCATGAAAAACGAGAAGCGGCGTTATTAGCTTATACTGAGATGGTACAGCGTGTCTTTGAAGAAAGTGGCGGTTGCTATGGTATCGAGCGAGTATGTGCCGAACTTCGCAAAAGGGGATTCACGGCTTCGTTTCGCAGGGTACGCCGTAACATGAGTGCTCTGGGGCTGAAGTCAATCCACATGAAACGCCGACAGCACTCACTGACAAACAGTATGAAATCACGAGGAGAAGGATTGATTAATCTGGTACATGGTTTGGAAATCACAAAACCTCTCCAAGTCTTGTCCAGCGATATAAGCTACATTCGGACAGGTGAAGGCTTTGCCTATCTGTGTGAAGTGAAAGACGTGGTCAGCGGAATGGTGTTGGCACATCAAATGGCGAAACATATGAAAGCAGAACTGGTATCGGAAACAATCACACAAGCAATAACAGGCTGGGAACTACCGGCTGGTTGTATTTTGCACAGTGATCGCGGGGCGCAATACACGTCTGAAATGGTTAGAAGCTTGTTACAACACCATGGTATTAGCCAAAGTTTTTCCGGAGTGGGAAAACCCGGAGATAACTCTTGGAGTGAGAGTTTTTTCGCAAATTTGAAGAAGGAGGCAGTGCATTGGGTCAAATATAAAACTCGTGAAGACGCAAGGATAGCCATATTCTCTTACATTGAGGGGTTCTATAATACCAAGAGAATTCAACGAAGACTTGGCTACTTAAGCCCTTCGGAGTGGCTTGGACGTTACCCCCAAAATTAAAGCCAACAGGATTTAGAGTTCTCCGCTAAAATATATAAGTGGAGGGCTTAAATGAAAGCCAAGCGT
>WRNG01000003.1 GCA_009776735.1 Dehalococcoidia bacterium
GCTGATATGGTATTTGTAACCGCAGGGATGGGTGGCGGAACCGGCACCGGTTCCGCGCCGGTAGTTGCTCAAATCGCCAAAGAATCCGGGGCACTCACAATTGCTGTCGTTACAAAGCCGTTCTCTTTTGAAGGTGCCCATCGTATGCAAGTTGCTCAGGAGGGTGTTAGCCGTTTATTGGGCAAGGTGGATACACTTATCATCATTCCCAATGATCGTTTACTAGATTTATGCGATCCCAAGACCGGAGTTGATGCCGCGTTCAAGATGGCAGATGATGTCTTGCGTCATGGTGTTCAAGCAATCTCCGAGGTCATTACGGTTCCTGGTATGATTAACTTAGACTTTGCTGATGTGAAAGCTGTCATGAAAGATGCCGGTCCCGCTTGGATGTCGATCGGGCGAGGAACAGGAAAGAATCGCGCTATCGATGCCGCTCATTCCGCTTTGGCCAGCCCACTGTTGGATGTGACTATCGAAGGTTCCAAGGGGGTTTTGTTTAATATTGTCGGAGGCGTTGACCTGACGCTCTTTGAGGTTAATGAAGCCGCGCAGGTGATTAGGGAAGCAGTAGACCCGGATGCCAATATAATTTTTGGCGTAGCTTCGGATGCCTCGATGGGAAATGATGTTCGCATTACGCTTGTAGCTACCGGATTTGTGAACAAGACTGAGGCTTCTTCAAAGGATGATGATGAATTTACCAAAAAGCTCAGAAACATCAAAACAGAAGAAGAATTGGATATGCCTTCATTTCTACGTCGCTGGAATAAAATTGGTTCCCAGAATCGGCGAACTATTCCTCAGGAGCAGATATCTCGCCAACAGACACGTTCTTATTAATTTATGAATTAGATAATGGTATTGACCCGATAAGGAGACGCTGAAATTTTTTGGCGTCTCCTTTTTTTTGAGATTTTTTTCGATACAACTTATTTTAATCCATTTGTTATGCCTTCAGACCCGTTAATTCTCGTTGACTTCCACTATCTATTGTGGTAATTTATTGGGCGCAACACAATATGTAGTAGTTATGTCATGAAATGTCCTTATTGCGGTCAAGACGATTCCCGTGTGGTTGATTCTCGAGACACGCTGGAAAGCGTACGGAGAAGACGTGAATGTGTGGTATGTCAAGCACGTTTTACAACGTATGAAAAAATACAGCCGGTTTGTCTGTATGTTGTAAAAAAAGATCAGCGTCGCGAGGAGTTCAATAAAGAAAAGCTGCTTTCGGGTATTCGTAAAGCCTGCCAGAAACGTCCCTTGTCTCAAGAGGCGATAGAAACCTTGGGGGATGATATTGAGACTGAACTACTGCAAATAGGCAAGGCTGAGGTTAGCTATTCCCTTATTGGTGATTTGGTAATGGCGCATCTTAAAAAACTGGATAATATTGCCTATATCCGTTTCGCCAGTGTGTACCGGGATTTTACAGACATCATTGATTTAAAACAGGAGGTGGATACACTGATTAACCACTATTCCCCGCCGGATAACCAAATTATCCTGCCTATAAACTAGTGGTGGTGTGGACTCAGTGTTGAGGTTTGATATGAGTAAAAATGGTATGTCCAACAAAGGAGCTGAACTGATTGACAGCACACATATTGCCCGCGCTATTTTCAATGCCGCGTCGGCGATGGGTATTTCAGATAGGGACCGCATTGATCATATTACCAGGCAGGTTATTTCCCGCTTAGAACGCCCGGTGATACTACCTGGTTTAGAAGAATACATCCCTCAAGGTCATAACCAATTACTTACTCCGGCATATGAGTCTGATATTTTGGAGTTGGTTAAAGAGTTTCTTGCCACAGAGAAGCCGCCCAATGAAAGCGGCATTTCGCCAATCAGTTGCGGAGATAAGAAAATTGATGAGTTGCCAGCAGAGTGCTTTGCAGCCCATTCTACAACACTTGAAACAAAAAGGAATTCAAATAAGGAGACGCCCGTTATGCCAGCCATGCCTGAATTAAAAACCCCTGCAACAATTAATGACAATGCTCTTCGCGTACTGGAAAAACGCTATTTAATGAAGGATAAAACCGGTAGGATTATTGAAAGTCCCGAAGATTTATTTAAACGTGTCGCGCATACGATTGCGGCTGCTGAAAAGAAGCATAACCCAAATGCCGATGTCAAGAGTTGGGAGGATAAATTCTTTGCCACAATGTCAGCCTTGGAGTTTCTCCCCAATTCTCCCACCCTTATGAATGCCGGACGTGAACTAGGACAACTATCGGCTTGTTTCGTACTTCCCATTGAAGACTCTATGGAGTCGATTTTTGAAGCGGTGAAGAATACGGCTTTGATTCATAAAAGCGGAGGAGGCACGGGTTTTTCTTTCTCGCATCTGCGACCGGAAACAGACAGGGTGGGGACAACCGGCGGTGTGGCCAGTGGTCCGGTGTCTTTTATGCGAGCTTTTGATGTGGCTACCGATGTTATAAAACAAGGCGGCACGCGACGTGGTGCCAATATGGCTATCTTAAATGTTACGCACCCCGATATTTATCGGTTCATTACTTCTAAAGAGGATATGCTCTCTCTTACCAATTTTAACATCTCAGTTGCTGTTACCACTGGTTTTATGCAAGCAGTAAAAGACGGAACGGATTATGAGTTAATCAATCCGCGCACCAAAGAGCCGGCGGGGAAGCAAAATGCCAGAGAAGTGTTTGATAAAATGGTGGAGCTGGCTTGGAAGACCGGTGACCCGGGCGTGATATTTATTGATCGTATAAACCAAGATAACCCTACTCCTAATCTGGGAAATATTGAGAGCACTAACCCCTGCGGAGAACAGCCGCTACTCCCATATGAGAGTTGTAATTTAGGCTCCATTAATCTGTCGCGTATGATTAAAATTAATGGAAAGGCAGAAATAGATTTTGCCAAGCTGGAGAATACAGTAAAACTGGCGTTGCGTTTCTTGGACAACGTTATTGACGTCAATCGGTTCCCGCTTCCGGCAATTGGTGAAATGACGCAGCGCACGAGAAAAATCGGTTTAGGTGTGATGGGCTTTGCTGATATGCTTATACAGCTAGGCATTCCGTATAACTCTGAGGAAGCTCTTGATGTGGCTGAGGCAGTTATGGGCACAATAAACGATATAGCGCATAAAACTTCTATTGAATTGGGCGAGGAGCGTGGGGAATTCCCCGCTTTTGAGGGCAGCGTTTATGACAAGCCTAATGCTGCCAAAGTGCGCAATGCTTCTTGTACTACGATCGCTCCAACCGGAACACTTTCAATTATTGCTGGTTGTTCGGGCGGTATTGAGCCGGTTTTTGCCTTGTCTTTCACGAGAAACATTCTTGATGGTGCGAAATTTATTGAGGTGAATCCTTATTTTGAGGATGCCGCACGTAAGGGAGGGTTTTATTCTGAGGAACTTATGCAGAGGCTGGCTGAAGGGGAACACTTGAAAGATATGGAGGAAGTGCCCGATAGTATTAAACGAGTTTTTGTGACGGCACATGATATTAGTGTTGAGTGGCACGTGCGTATGCAGTCAGCATTCCAGCATCATACCGATAATGCGGTTTCCAAAACGGTAAACTTTCCCAAAGAGGCCACTATTGAAGATGTGTATAAAGTATATATGATGGCCTATGAAGAAAAATTGAAGGGCGTTACAATTTATCGTGACGGAAGTCGTGACGGACAAGTATTAACAACCGGAAATGGTGGAGTTAAAGAGGAAAAAACAGTCGTTAGGGGGGAGAACGCGCAGTTATCGCCGCGTAAACGTTCTAAGGTCACGAGAGGTTTTACCGAACGTGTAACAACAGGGTGTGGCTATATTTATGTTACCGTTAACTCGGATGAATACGGAATCTGTGAGGTTTTTTCTCATCTTGGTAAGACTGGAGGATGTGCGGCGGCACAATTGGAATCAGCCTGTCGGTTGATCTCGCTTGGACTGCGTTCGGGAATTGACGTAAATTCATTGGTCAAACAGCTTAAAGGCATTCGGTGTCCTTCTATTGCCTGGGAGAACGGCAAGTCAATCCTGTCCTGTGCCGACGCGATTGCCGGAGTATTAGAACGTCAAGCTGTTCTTGCTCAAGGAGAAGATGAGGGCATAAATACTCCCATAACCCAGGATTTGGGATTAGTGAAAAATGTGGCTGGGCAATGCCCGGAATGCACCAGTTTGCTTTCATACCAGGAAGGGTGTTTGGTATGTCCGAGTTGCGGTTATACTAAATGCTAATATCGGCAAACGAAATCAACTGAAAGGAGCGCATATTATCAACAGAGACGAACGGGTAATGGTATTTATTGATGGCTCAAATATGTATCACTCATTAAAAGCCTTTTTTAAACGCACCGATCTTGATTTAGCCTTATTCAGTCGTAAGCTGATAGAAAAACGACATTTGGTGCGTATGTATTATTACAATGCGGTAGTAGGAAAACAGGAAGAGCCGGAGCGTTTCAAAGATCAAGAAAAATTTTTTAAGAGCGTGTCTACGATTCCTTATACCGAACTGCGCTTGGGACGGTTGGTGTATACCAACCAGTGGCCTGGCAGTCCGCCATTTGAAAAGGGGGTGGACGTTCAACTTGCTACCGATATGATTACACATGCTTTTAAAAATAACTTTGATGTAGCCATTCTAGTGGCAGGCGATAATGATTTTGTTGGTGCGATACAGGCCGTCAAAGACAACGGAAAACATGTTGAAGTAGCTCTATTCGGACAGGAGCGTACATCACGCCAACTTAGGGACGCTGCCGATAGGATTATCACGCTTGATGGGCGTATAATGCGGGGTTGTTGGAAGGGGCCGCAATCAAGCCAGGGTAATTCCAAACCTCGATTAAAACCGGTTAGTACTAATAACAACACCAAATTTCATTCTAACCGGAGTGGACAACACTCCGAACCGTATTATGCCGAGCATTTAAAACCGGCGAATGAAATCCATGACGACGTGAATGAAAATGGGCAAGAGATTTTACCTCTGAATTCTTGGCATAATCCGTACAATGGACCTTGACACTCCCCATAACTCAAATCAAATGATTCCTGATTCAACGCCCATAGAGTAGCGTCTTACATGAACTCCAAAGCGCGTTGCGATAACCTGAGCAGAACTGTTTTCTTTGTCGCATATTGAAAACATAAGCGGGATAACATGAGTAGCAGACAGGGAAGTAAAAGTAACAGCCGACTATCTGGCCGTGCCGATTTTTTCAGCGGGGGGCGTTTGCGTGAGGAGGAGGGGGTAGTCATTCGTGACTGGGGAGGGCGTTATCCCATTGCCATAATCTATCCAAACAAATATTTTATTGGCATGTCGAATCTAGGTATACAGGCGCTATATGGGTACCTAAATGCTTGTTCGGGAATAATTGGGGAAAGAGTGTTCTGGGAGAATGATGGCAAACCGCTCTTAAGTATTGAGTCATCACGTCCCTTGATGGATTTTGCCTGTCTGGCTTTCTCTTTCTCGTACGAATTGGATTACCTTAACCTGGCTGCTATCCTACGCGATGCAGGAATACCGCTTTGGGCCAAAGATCGAGGAGACAATCACCCACTGCTTATTGCCGGAGGCCCTTGTATTACTGCCAATCCGTCTCCGGTAGCTCCTTTTTTTGATGTATTGTGTATTGGCGAGGCGGAAGCAATCCTACCCGACGTATTACCAATTTTATCTGAGGGCTTGGGACGAATCGAGTTGTTAACTAGGTTGAACTCCGTGCCGGGATTATGTGTACCATCCCTAGCCAATAGACGAACTATTCAACGTCGATGGTTAAAATCAATTAATGAATATCCGACGCATTCTGTTGTTCTTACTCGTGACACTGAATTGGGAGACTTATATCTAATTGAGGTAGAGCGCGGATGTAGTGCTTACTGCAATTTTTGTTTGGTCAGTAGAATATTCTGCCCGTTGCGGTTTCATTCCTATGATTCTTTGATACGGCAAGTGTGCGAGGGGCTCAAATATCGTACGCGGATCGGATTGGTGGGTCCAGTGGTAACCGATCATCCACAGATTGAGGATTTACTTGACGCAATACTGAAACTTGGAGCTGGTTTTTCTGTCAGTTCCATGCGTATAAAGAGCTTAACAGAGTCGTTGTTAGGCAAAATGGTGTGTGGAGGGGTTAATTCTATCGCTCTTGCTCCTGAGGCAGGTTCGGATCGTCTTCGTTACGTAATTCGTAAAGGGTTTGACGAGAAGGAAATAATGAGCGCAATTGATATGGTGGCAAAACACCCTTTTAAACGTTTGAAATTATATTTTATGGTCGGGCTTCCTTCAGAAACCACAGAAGACGTGGCATCCATTGTGGATTTGGCCCTGAAGTGTCAGAAACGCCTTGACAGTAAAAAACAAGGCTGTCGGATAAGACTAAACATAGCGCCATTTGTCCCTAAAGCTGGGACTCCTTTTCAGCGGATGGGAATGATGGAAGAGTCAGTTTTAAGCGAACGTATAAACTATATACGTGATCACCTTAGCGGAGAAGGGTTGGAGGTTAATGCTGAGAGCCCTCAGTGGAGTCATGTTCAAGCAACTCTCTCACGAGGCGACTCTTCTTTGGCTGGCGCCTTAGCCGTGCTTGATAAAGTTTCTTTAGCAAATTGGCGAAGCGCAGGTAAGAAAATGGGGGTTAATCTAGCGCATTTCGCATTACAGACCTGGCAACAGCAAGAGAAGCTACCTTGGGGAATGATAAGGCTTTAGGGAGTATAAACTGCTTATCTTAATTTCCAAGTAGTTCGTTGACAATGAGGTTCACTTCTTGTCCATCGGCCTTGCCTCTAACCATGGGCATCAGCTTTGGCATAAGCTTGTTTTTTTCATGCGGACCTTGGCAACCAGTTTCGGCAATCAGTTGTTTTACAAGAGAAGTGATTTCATCTCGGCTCATTTGCGTAGGGAGGTAACTTTTCAAGATGTTCATTTCAGCTTCTTCCTTGGCGGCTAACTCAGGACGATTTGCCGAACTAAATGCTGCAATACTTTCACGCCGTTGTTTTATTTCTTTGGAGATAACACCATGTATTTCGCTATCGGTTAGAGTAGCTCGTTTAGCTATTTCTGAATAATTGATGGACGAGAGAAGCATTCGAATCACCGAGCAACGCAAAGTGTCTCCACTACGCAAAGCTTGTTTTAAATCATCATTGAACTTTGTTTTAAGAGAGATCTCCATCCCCGTGCTCCTTGAATACTTTTTAGTTTTGTAACTTGACCAGAAAAACCTTCGTTAGCCATGATAAGTATATGAACTCATCACAATTTTATTCTAGATGACTGTTCGTGTCAAAGCATTATTGTGGGTGCGGTGAAATCATTGTGCATGTTCGGAAAACCAATTTGTAGTAGAATAACTCAGATGTAGTTATTCTTTTTCGTGGTACTCCTTACCTTCCGTGAAGAGGCTCTCTTGGCGATATCCATGCCGCGGCCAAAGAAAAGACCGCTACTAGGAATCTTGAGCGCATCGCCAGCAAGACTGACAGAGGCTTGGAACGGGAAGCAAAAGGTAAGTCTTTTCGCACAAACTGGCGGAGCTTAATTGTTAACATTTGCAAACATTTGTGCCACGACCAATGAATTGGGATAAAGATGGGTTTATTAGAGTTTTTGCTGTTGGCCATAGGGTTGTCCATGGATGCTTTCGCAGTAGCAATATGTATCGGATTGTCATATGCCCGTGTCCATGTGAAAACAGCAGTAATTGTCGGCTTATACTTCGCTACTTTTCAAGCCATTATGCCATTAATTGGCTATATGATTGCAATATTATTTGCCGACATGATTATTATGGTTGACCATTGGATTGCTTTCGGATTGCTTTGCTTTCTCGGGGCTAAAATGATTGTTAGTAGCTTCAAAAAAGAGAGAGAGCCTTTTAAACAGTTTACTTTAGTACCATCACGTATGCTACCGCTTGCTGTTGCTACAAGTATTGATGCTTTGGCAATTGGGATATCGTTTGCTTTCCTACATGTTAACGTTGTTTCAGCTGTTTTGCTTATTGGTAGTATAACCTTTGTTATTTCAATAATGGGTGTAAAAATTGGAAGTATATTTGGTGGAAGGTTTAAATCAAAAGCAGAACTTGTTGGCGGGGTTATTTTGGTGTTGATAGGACTAAAGATACTACTTAGTCATTTAGAAATAATCAGTTTCTAATGCCAATGCTAAGGCTGCGTTATGGGAGTTGTCGCCAACCATATTTTCAAGATATCTTTGTGCTATTTTATGCCTAATTATTGCTAATACTTTGCCATGCCTTTTGGTATAAGACGGCTCTATGGGCATCGTGGGGTCGGTTTTTGTTATAGTTTCCAGTTGAATCCAGCGTTAGGCATGGATTCGTTAGTTATGACCTCAATTTTGCTAGTTGTACATATCATGATTCAACCTCCTATTCTTTCGAGGACTTCTTTAGTATAGGCCTCTCCTTGTTCAGCTGCTTTGAGACACCATTTCATGGCTTCTTTATCATTTGGGGGGCTGTTGTGAAACCATTGTTAGCCTATTTCCTTGGCATAATAAGACTTTGACATTATTTATTCCCTTCGATAGAGTATAAGAGACCAAGCAATTCAGATGATCGCTGGTTTTTTAAACGAGAGGAAAGTCCGAGCTCCACCAGGCATGATGCTGGATAACATCCAGGAGGGGTGACCCTACGGCACAGTGCCACAGAAACAAACCGCCTTGGTTTTCCGAGGTAAGGGTGAAATGGCGAGGTAAGAGCTCACCGACGCACCGGGTGACCGGTCGGTCGGGCAAACCCCATCAGGAGCAAGACCGAATAGGAGGATATAGGATGCCTGTCCTGTCCTCGGGTTGGTCGCATGAACATGGCGGTAACGCAGTGTCTAGATAGATGATCATCGCCCGCTTTTAGCGGGAACAGAACTCGGCTTATCGAATTGCTTGGTTATTCCTTGGTAAGGGTTTATTATGGAGAGGGAGCGTTTTGCCGTTCTCAAGTCATGTTGCTATGCTATTCCCAGATATTAATAACGCGAATTCTGCTGGTATTCAATGAAGGAGTTTACGATGGCTATATTTGTGCGGCGTATCGGATTGGTGGTTGCTTCAGCGGCTTTCCTCCTTGCAGTCCTGCTGTTTGGCTATGATCTGGGGGTTGGAGCAACTTCCTCTGACAAAAACTTTGCGAGTATTGAAGAAGCATGGAAGTTGATACACGAACAGTATGTGGGGCTAGGTAGCGTTGATTCCAATGCTCTTAGCCAGGCAGCGATTCAGGCAATGATGGAGGTGTTAAACGATGCCCATTCGGAGTATATGTCACAAAGTGAATACGAAGAGTTTATCAATAGTTTGATGGGCAATAGTTATGGTGGGATTGGGGCAATAATCGCATCGAGTAACGGAAATCATATTGTGAATAAGGTGTACCAAGACAGACCCGCTGAAAAAGCCGGGCTTAAGGTTGGTGATATATTGCTGGAAGTAGATGGAATATCGACAAGCGGTATGTCGTTATCCGATTTGATTGATTTGGTGAAAGGAGAAGCCGGCACACAAGTCAATCTTTTGGTGCGCCATCAAGGCGATTCTACTACAACTTTAATCACAATTACACGTGAGAATATTGTTGTCCCAACCGTTGAATTAAAGATGTACGGCGATATCGCATATCTTGAAATCTCTCACTTTAGTGTTAATACCAATAACGAGTTGGGAGAGGCATTGATTGAGATTGACAAAGAGGGGGCTAAAGGCATTGTAATTGACTTGCGAGGAAATCCGGGAGGCTTCTTAGATGTAGCGGTGAACGCAATAAGTCGTTTTATTAAGTCAGGGGTGGTGCTTACGGAGCAAAAAAACGACGGCACTGAAGTTTCAATCAAAGCAAGTATTCAAAAAGAAACCACTGACCTGCCAGTGGTGGTATTGGTCAATTCAGGCAGTGCCAGCGCCAGCGAGGTCTTTTGTGGCGCGTTACAAGATTATGGACGTGCGGTCATAGCCGGTTCCACAACGTATGGCAAGGGAAGTATTAATCAACTTTATGAATTGCCTGATGGTTCAGCCATTTATTTAACAGTCTCACGGTGGTTGACTCCCAATGGAAATATAATTGAAGGAAATGGTATAACACCTGACTATGTATTGGAAAAAGGCACGGATTGGATTCAGTGGGCGGTTGAATTCTTAAGTTAGCAAGGGACAGCAAGAGTTGAATTAAAGCGCTCATTTGACCATAATGGGTCCATCCCATATAATCCGTACTTAAAATTTGTGAATAAGATGGATATTAAACAACAAATAATTGAATTAAGAACGCAAGCGCTGGAGGAGCTTTCTCGGGCAGATACACTGGCCGAATTGGAAGAATGGCGTGTGCGTTACCTGGGAAAGAAAAGTCGTCTGACTGAGATTTTACGTGGGTTAGCAACTCTTTCTATTGAAGAACGCAAAGAAGCTGGGGCGGTGAGTAACAGCTTCAAACAAGAAATTGAAGAAGCCTATCGGCAAAAAGAAAAGTTAAGACGAATAGATACACTTGGTTCATCAAGTAGCAAAGAAACGATAGATATTTCTCTTCCGGGGCGTCCTTTTGCACGGGGGCATTTACACCCTGTTGCCCAAGCTCTTAACGAAATAGTTGCAATTTTCACGGCCATGGGTTTTCAGGTTCTTGAAGGACCTGAAGTTGAATGGGATTATTATAACTTTGATATGTTGAATATGCCCAAGGAGCATCCGGCACGAGCAGCCACGGATACTTTTTGGCTTGATGCGCCACCAAACGAAAAAGGATGGCAAATGCTTCTCAGGACACATACTTCTCCGATGCAGGTGCGCACTATGGAAAAGAGCAAACCTCCCATTCGGATTGTCGTGCCAGGCATCGTACACCGCTATGAGGCTACCGACGCTACCCATCTCTCAATGTTCAGTCAGATTGAGGGGCTGGCGGTGGATGAAGGTATCTGCATGGCTGATCTTAAAGGTACGTTACATGAATTTGCTCGTCGATTTTTCGGTCCTGACAGAAGAGTCCGTTTTCGCTGTGATTTCTTTCCATATGTGGAACCTGGCGCAGAAATGGCGGTTGAGTGTGCGGTTTGTCACGGAGGCGGTTGTCGCCTATGTGGCGGCGCTGGTTGGATTGAGGTGTTAGGTTCAGGGATGGTGCATCCGCGGGTATTGGAAGGAGTCGGGATAGATCCTAAAAAATATTCAGGATTTGCTTTTGGGATGGGTATTGAGCGCATACCATTATTGAAATACGGGATTGAAGACATCAGGCTTTTTTATGGAAACGACCTGCGTTTTCTGAGGCAGTTTAGATGAAGTGTTCGCTGAAATGGCTTGGTAAGTATGTTGACATAAATACTGAACCGCATGAGCTGGCCAGACTTATCACGCTAGCCGGTACAGAGGTGTCACGGGTGGATGTTATCGGGGGTTGGGACAACGTTGATGTCGGGCAAATAATTGATATCAATCCCCATCCCAATGCTGACCGCTTGCGTCTGGCTACCGTGACGCTTGGTCGTGAGACTATGACGGTTGTCTGCGGTGCACCTAATCTTACTGTGGGCGACAAAATAGCTTTTGCCCGTGTCGGTGCGCATTTAATTGATGGGCATAGCGGTGAAAAAACGGTGCTTAAAGCCAATAAGATTCGCGGTGTTTTGTCTGAGGGTATGATTTGCTCAGAAATGGAATTGGGGCTTTCACAGAATCACGACGGTATTCTGGTATTACCGCCCGACGCGCCGTTAGGCGGGGCTCTTTCTGATTATATGGGTGACGTAATCTTTGACTTGGAAGTTACTCCCAATCGTCCCGATATGCTTTCTGTATTGGGTATTGCTCACGAGGTAGCGGCTCTCACCGGTACAGTTGTGCGTGAGCCGAGTTTAGATTATGTGAGTGAAGGTTCGCCGGTCAGGAACAGTGTGGCCGTGGAAATAAAAGATAGCGATTTGTGTCCTCGTTATTGTGCGGGGCTTGTTACCGGCGTCAAAATCGCTCAGTCTCCCCGTTGGCTGAAGGAAGCCTTGAATGCCGCCGGTATGCGTTCCATCAATAATGTGGTTGACATTACTAATTTTGTGATGCTGGAGTATGGACAGCCACTACATGCCTTTGATTACGAGCGTTTGACAGAAGGGAAAATCGTTGTTTGCCGTGCTCAAGAAGGGGAAGAATTTACGACCTTAGACGGCGTTGAGCGCAAATTAAATTCAAGTATGTTGGTGATTGCCGATGCCGCTCGTACTGTAGCTGTGGCCGGTGTTATGGGCGGGATGTTTTCTGAAGTTACCGAGGCGACCACAGCGGTTCTAATTGAGTCCGCAAGTTTCAAAGCTTCCAGTGTACACACTACCCAAGTGAGTCTTAAGTTACCCAGCGAGGCTTCGGCGCGCTTCGAACGTGGTATTCGGGCTGATCTGACAATTTTGGCACTGCGTCGTGCGGTGCAGCTTATGCTGGAGATATGTGGCGGTGTGGCTGCGGAAGGATTAATTGACGAATATCCGGGGCGAAAAGAAGTTGTGGCGGTGAATATTTCTTGCGTGGAAGCTAAGCGCATTCTTGGACTGGATATTGCGGCAGAACAAATAGAAAAGACGCTTCTTGCCATAGGATGCCACGTGAATCGGTTAACGCCGGAGGATTTCGATGTGGTCCCACCGTATTGGCGTAGCGATTTGCGTATTGATGCCGACTTAATTGAGGAAATCGTACGCATTATGGGCTATGAGGCTATTCCATACAGGCTTCTTTCAGGCGAAATGCCGCAGCAGAATCCGGATTCGCGTTTGGAATTACGCTTGAAGGTCCGTCAAACGCTGGCTGGGCTGGGTTTTCAGGAACTGATTACTTATGCTTTAACCAGTGGCAGGGTGCTGGAAAAAGGGTTGAATTCATCTCTGGCCATTGAACCGCTGCGAGTGGTACATCCCATGAGTAGCGACGAAGAATGCTTGCGTACCAGTTTGCGAGGGAATGTTCTCTCGGCATTAAGCGCCAATGTTCATCGCGAGGAAGGCTTAATCTGTCTGTTTGAGGTAGGACGAGTATACTTGCCCAAACAAAATGATTTGCCGGACGAACCGGAAATGTTGTGTGGCGTATTAACCTCGAATGGGGCGGAAAAGATTTGGCTCGGACGCCGTGAGCCCGTTGATTTTTTTGATACTAAAGGTGTGGTTGAAAGCTTGTTCAAAGAACTGGGAGTCCGTGCTGAGTACGAGGTTGGTAATGATGGTGGGTTACGCCAAGGGCAACAAGCATCTATTATGCTTGACAATAAAGCTATCGGTGTTTTCGGCACATTACACAGCGATATAACCCAAGAGTTTGATCTGCCTCTGAACACTTATCTTTTCGAAATTAGCCTGGAGGAATTATTGCCTTATGCGCGGGGCAAGGCATCTTACGAGCGCTTGCCGCGTTTCCCTGCCGTGATAAGGGATTTGGCGTTAGTATTAGATACAAGCGTTCACCATCAACAAGTGCTGGACATCATCCAGAGCTCTTCACTGGTAACGTCCGTTGTATTATTCGATGTATACGCCGGTAAACAAATTGCCGAAGGTAAGAAATCCTTGGCTTATCGGCTATCTTTCCGTTCTCATGACCACACACTTACTGACGCTGAGGTGGATAAAGTAGTAGAGGCCATTATGCGCAAATTACAAAATTCACTGGGTGTTACACTACGCTAAAAAGGTGTCTCCCAGTAAAGCCTTTATTCGTGTAAGAATATCTTCCAATGCGACAAGTTCTGATTTTGCTTGTTGACGCAGTTTTATTTCCGCACTACCTTTTTCCAATGAACGCGGGCTAATGGTTATGCGTAACGGAATACCCAGAAGGTCGGCATCATTAAATTTCACACCAGGCGATTCTGTGCGGTCATCAAAAAGAACTTCATAACCCGAGTCAATCAGTTCGTTGTACAAACACTCTGCTTTTTCCTTGATAACAGGGTTATCCATGAATAGGGGGCAGAGATAGATTTGGAAAGGGGCGACGTTGAGTGGCCAAATGATGCCTTTATCGTCATGGTTTAACTCAATTATGGCTGCCATGAGACGTCCAATGCCAATCCCGTAACAACCCATAATAATTGGGTGCAGTTCACCATTTTCGTCAGCATAGGAGGCCTCGATTTTTTCGGAAATAGATATTCCCAGTTTAAATACATGCCCTACTTCCATACCTCGTATGGTGCGCAGCGTCCCACCGCAAATGTGGCAAGTGTCACCTGCTTTGGCTTTAGCTATATCGGCAATAACCTCCGCTTGAAAATCACGGGGATAGTTGGCATTTTTGAAATGATAACCTTTTTTATTGGCACCCACCACATAGTTGGTTCCGGAGGCTATTGACTCGTCAGCAACGATTCTGATGTCTCTCAGTCCTATTGGAGAAGCTGAACCGGCTATTATGCCGGCGTTTTTTACTTCATCATCGCTGGCAAGCCGTAAATTAGAGGAATTAAGTACTTTCTTGAGTTTGATTTCGTTTACATCCAGGTCGCCTCTGACAACAACAAAAATAACCTCTCCGTCGATATGATACAAAACCGCTTTCAATGTCTGGTTTGCTGAAATGCGCAGAAAAGACGTGAGCTGTTCAATGGATTCGTGTTCATAAGTCTGAATTTCTTCAAGCTCTAAGAGAGGTTGGCAGTCGGGCTTGGGTTTGATGCTGACCGCTTTCTCCACATTCGCTCCGTTGTTACAGCCGTCACAAACAATAATTTCGTCTTCACCGATTTCGGTCACTGCCATGAATTCTTGCGAATCCTTACCACCGATGGCACCGCTGTCGGCCTCTATCATAATAACCGGCAATCCGCAACGACGATAAACATTTTTGTAGGCTTGGACCATTTGCAGGTAAGTAGCGTCAAGTTCGGTCTCGTTGGCATGAAAGCTGTAGGCATCTTTCATGGTGAACTCACGTACGCGGATAAGGCCACCACGCGGACGAGGTTCATCACGCATTTTGGTTTGAATTTGATACAAAGTAAAAGGAAGGTCACGGTAGCTTTGTACGTTGCGCTTTGCCAAGTCTGTTACCACTTCTTCGTGGGTTGGACCAAGTACAAGATTACGTTCCTTGCGATCTTTTAGGCAAAAAAGAGTTTCTCCCATGGGAATAAAGCGACCGGATTTTTGCCAGAGTTCCACCGGTTGAAGAGTGGGCATCAATATTTCTTGGGCTCTGGTGTGGTTCATCTCATCGCGAACAATGTTTTCGATTTTACGTAGGGTTTTAAGCGCAAGTGGCATATAAGAATATACGCCAGCCGCAAGTTGGCTTATCATGCCGGTACGCAATAAAAGGCGGTGACTTTCCGTATCTGCTTCTGACGGAATCTCTCGTAGTCTCTTGCCGAAAAGTTGTGAAATACGCATAATGTTGTCCTTTAATTAGTGTAAATTCTTCAAAAACTGGACCATATATTCCTTATTGGGAGTCATTGCTTCTTTGGAAACAAGGGGGTGGTCAGAACAGTATTGTTCGATCATTTCTTTTAGGTTGTCGGCCGACAGCATATAATCGTTAATAATCGCTTCATGTGAAAAACCATGTTTTAGCAATAAGAGCGCGGATACAACTCCTGTTCTATCTTTGCCGGCACGGCAAAAATAAATGACATTAGTTTGAGAATTCTCGATGGTGGAGAGAATCAGGTGCATTTGATGGTCAACCATTTTGAGATAATACGGCGGTACTTCCTTCGCTGTTTGAGGTACTTCGTTACCGAAACTGACCGGCATATTTAGGTATGTGAAGGGCGGGTAATCTTGTAAACAGCAGGGTTTTTCCATGGTTTCCTTCTCGGTCCGAAGATCAATAACGGTTAAAACGTTGTTGTGCACAAGCCATGCTATATCAAGACTGTCAAGATTAGTCAGCGCGTCACTTCGAATGTATCTGAGTGAGCCGTTGATTAGTGCTCTGGTGTTTTGGGTACTTTTAAGCAAACTTGCCATTTAGTTTAACTCCGTCAAAATGATAAATATTTCACACATAAAGTTGCTATTTCCAAATGGTAATTGTGTTTAAGATTAGGTTATCACTGTCGCGGAAAAAGAGAGAACATTGGTGACTGTCTATATTTACGTCGACAAAGCCGTATTGTGCCTGTTGATACCATAAACTGGTAGGTGAGGTGTATGTTCGTATGTGGTCGTGCGCCCCTCCAAAAGCACCGCATATGACATAAGTTACTCCGTTGTTTTGCAGCAATTCCATGTGATGGTTATGGCCCGAGAACACCAAATCAACCCCATACTTTTCAAACAGCGGAGTCAAAGGAGTAATGGTTTCAAGATTATCGAACCAATCTCTGCAGGTTTGTGTTGCTCCGGAGGAAAAGTAGTAGCCATGCCCGAGAACGATTTTCCAGTCGTTGCGGGGAATTTCTTGGAGTTGAGATTCCAGCCAAGCTGCTTGGGCGGCAGTGTAGCTTTCGGCACTCCATTCAATATCCAAGAACAGAAAATGGATGCTGCCAATGTCGATACGATACCAAAGCTGAGAGCCGGAAACAGTGTTTATTTCTTTCGGACTGGCAAAGTTTTTATAATTATTCAATCCGGCAAATATTGAATCGTGGTTTCCTAAAGCATAGCGTATCGGAATACTGGAAGAAGTGAGTGAGACAGTGTTAAACGCTTCAGCCCATTGATTGGCATTGAATCCATATTCAATCAGGTCACCCAGCATGAACATATAGTCAAACTTGTTATTGGGCTCAGCGATTATTTGAAGCATGGCGGTAGTCAAATCCATGCGGTTATCACCGGCTCCGAAATGAGCATCTGAGCCGATGGCAATACGCAGAGAAGTATCAGAGGGGGTAGTAAAGTTGTACACAATACCATCATTAACGCGGTATGAGTAATTGGTTAGTGGCTCGAGGTCACTCATTATGAAAATATGCTGCCGTAAAGCTTTATCTTCACGGATGGTAACAAGGTTTTCGGCTGTACCCCAAACAAGGGTATTATACGATGCTTGGGCACTGTTAAAGGTAAGTGCCAAATCAGGTATTCCGTAACAGCCGCATTTATCGCTAATCAATAGTTGGGGAGAGGTATCACCTATTCCTCCGGAAAAAGAACCGCTGGTGTATAAATAGGCAAAAGTGGGAACCAGCAAACCCGGCACGGAACAAGTAATAAGAAGAGCGGCCAGAATGTTGATAGCAGATCTTTTTAACCTAGAATAAAATAGCAGATAACCCGTTCCCATAATCGCCAAGGCAATTCCAAAACAGCCTAAAATTTGAAACAGTAAGCGAAATAAACCGTTTACGTGGAACAGTCCGCCAGTGCCATGTAAACTGAAAGCCCATATTATAAAGATGGTAATGCATATGGCTGCCAAAATGGCCAATATTGAGGGGACAAACTTTTTGGCTTTGAATGTATTCATTGAAGTATTATAGGGTTTCAATTCCTTGAAGCAAATTTTCAAGGATGTCTTCTTCCGGCACAATCGCGACCTGCTCTCCTTTTTTGAAGAGGATTGCTTTGCCTTTTCCGCAAGCGATACCGATGTCAGCATCCTTGGCTTCTCCGGGACCATTTACGACGCATCCCATAACTGCCACACGTATTGGTTTGGATATTGTCTGTAAGGCTTGTGATACTTTTTCAGCCAGAGGGATAATATCCACTTCACAACGGCCGCAAGTCGGGCAACTTACTAAAACAGGTCCGCGTTGGCGTAATTCCATACTCTTTAGGATTTCATAGCCGACTGAGACTTCTTCATGGGGACTGGCGGTGAGAGAAACGCGCAGTGTATCTCCCAGCCCAATATACAATAACGTGCCGATTCCTGCCGCACTACGGATTATTCCGCTACGTGGTGTACCAGCTTCAGTTATACCAAGATGCAGAGGATAAGGGATTTTAGTGGCGATAGTTTCGTATGCCGCAATAGTGGTGAGAACATCGAATGCTTTGAGTGACACCTTGATTAAATCAAAATCATGATCTTCCAGCAACTTTATATGTCGCATCGCGACTGCAACCATAAGTTCGGGGATTGTCTGCTTAGAAGAAGTCGCTTGTGGCAAGCTTCCCGCGTTTACCCCGATGCGAATGGGCACTTGACGTTCTTTAGCGGCGACAACTACCTCCGAAATCTTTTCGCGTTCAGAAATATTGCCAGGGTTGAGACGCAACCCGTCCACTCCGGCCGCCAAGGCTTTTAGGGCTAATCGATGGTCAAAATGGATATCCGCGACGAGAGGAATGGGGGCATTTTGTTTGATGACAGAGAGAGCATCAGCGGCTTCGCTGTCAGGAACTGCCAAGCGCACGATTTCACAACCACAATCGGCAAGCTCTTTAATTTGCCTAATGGTTGCTTTCACATCGCGAGTATCGGTTTTAGTCATTGATTGAACGCTAATAGGCGCTCCGCCTCCGACCTGTACGGTCCCAATGTGAATAGCTTTGGAGATACGTCTTGCCGGCAATTTATCCTCCGCTGATAATGCGACCGATGTCTTGGAAAGTAATTATTACCATTAATAACAACAGCATCACAAAACCGATGAAGTGTATTTTTCCCTCGGTTTGTGGAGCAACACGTTTCCCTCTACGGATCCATTCAATAAGCACAAAAGTTAGTCGTCCTCCGTCAAGTGCGGGCAGTGGCAATAGGTTCATTATCGCCAGGCTTAGACTTAGTACGCCGGCAAATTCCAATAGAGGGCTGACGCCGTACTGGGCTAATTCTCCGGTTAATTGAGCTATGCCAACCGGTCCGACCAATGAAGATGAATCGGCACTGACTATCATACTTAACAAAGAGTTTTTGTAGAGGACAATTGTCTGAAATGTCTCCCTAAATCCTAGAGAAATTGCCCTAAAAAAGGGCTCGGAACGATGGGAAACCACCGTGCTATCTTCAAGTATCGTGGAATTAATTCTGATTCCGATTGCGCCTTGCCCTTTTGGCGGTTTCCAGCGAGCTTCAACTTGAAAACTCTCCTCAGTATTTTCAGTCGTTAGAACGACAATCGTCATTTTTTTGCCGAGATTCATGGTGGTCGTGCGGGATAAGTCTCCGTAATTTTCAATACTTTTGCCGTTGATGGATAGTATGGTATCGCCGACGCTCATTCCAGCCTTTTCCGCCGGCGAATCAAGAGCAACTTCCTCAATGGTAATCTGTTGACTGACGATATCGTGCGGTACCATGTAAGATACCGAAAAGAGCAATAAGGGGAGAAGGGCATTGACTATGATTCCGCCAGCCAACACCAAAGCCCGCTTGGCGCAACTTTTTGATGCTAAACTACGGGAATCAGTGGGATCTTCCTCACCGGTCATTTTTGTAAACCCACCGAAAGGAATCCAGTTTATGGAGTACACTGTCTCTCCGCGCTTGTAACCGAATAGGCGGGGAGGGTAACCTAAGCCGAATTCTTCAACTCTGACACCGGAAAGCTTGGCGGCAAAAAAATGGCCAAGTTCGTGCGCTAAAATTATTCCGGTAAAAATCAGTATAAAAGCTATAGCACTAATTAGGAATTGCATTACGATTTCTCCAATCAAACGTTGTTTTGAATAATAGCTCTAGTCTCTTTGTCGACGCTGATAATATCATCAATTGAAGGGCAACAGATGTTCTTATGCCTAGCCAAGGCCTTTTCAATTAAACTTGGTATATAATTGAACTCAATGCGTCCGGACAGAAATAGGTCAACCGCCGTTTCATCTGCCGCACACAGGACAGCCGGAAAAGTTCCGCCTTTTTTCCCGGCATCAATTGCCAGTTTTAGACAGGGGAAACGAGTATAGTCGGGCTCTTCAAAAGAGAGGAGATTGTTTTTCATAAGATCTAAGCGTGGCAGAGAAGGATTGTCCCATCTGTGTGGGTGGCTGAGCGCATATTGAATTGGAATACGCATATCGGCAGTGCCAAGTTGGGCTTTGATAGTTCCATCACAGAATTCTACCATGGAATGTATTATGCTTTGCGGATGCACTAATACGTCGATTTGTTCGAAAGGCATACCGAATAACCAATGCGCTTCAATTACCTCCAGGCCTTTATTTGTGAGAGTAGCGCAATCAACAGTGATTTTGGCTCCCATTTTCCATGAAGGATGCTTAAGTGCCTGTTCGGCTTTTACACTTAAGAGTTCGATGGGAGAATAACTGCGGAAAGGCCCCCCGGATGCGGTAAGTATAAGGCGAGAGGGAAGGCTTTTTTCTCCCGTAAGGCACTGCCAAATCGCTGAATGCTCACTGTCAATGGTTCTGATTTGGGCATTATGCTTTTGTGCCAGCGGCATGATGACACTTCCGGCGGACACCAAAGTTTCTTTATTGGCTAGAGCTATGATTTTACCAGCTTGGATGGCCGAAAGAACAGGTTTAAGGCCGGATGCTCCGGACGAAGCGGCAACGATAATAGTAGCTTCGTCAAGGGAGACCATTTCCTCTCTCTCCATAAAGATATAATCACCGGGAAGAGAGTCAGCGTTTTTGCTTAAACAGTATACATAGCGAGGATGGAATTCAGCTATTTGAGAAGCCAGCAGTTTAAGGTTGTTTCCTCCTGCCAGCCCAAGCACCTGTAATTTGTCAGGATGAGCACGGACCACTTCCAATGTTTGCTGTCCGATAGAGCCGGTACACCCAAGTATGACAAGCTTAATGGGAGTCATGTTGTCCACACAACGTAATAATAGACGACAATTCCCGCCAAAATAATGCCGTCAATGCGGTCTAAAAGACCGCCGTGGCCAGGAAGCGCATGCCCGGAATCCTTGACTCCCATATTGCGTTTGAATAGGGATTCTGCTAAGTCGCCAGTTTGGGCAAAGATACTGGTTATAGCACTTAGAAAGGCAGCTCCCCAAAAGGAAATGGGCAAATGAAGAGCCCATGCGGTTAAAATACCGACCACAATGGCGCCGAGTAATCCTCCAAGGGCTCCCTCCCATGTCTTTGAGGGACTGATGCTGCGTGCCATTTTGTGCTGTCCCAGTAAGCTTCCCACAAAATAGGCCATGGTGTCGGTGGCAAAAGCGCAAAATAAGGCCAGAATAACCCATTCATGACCATGCTCAAGTCTCACAAGAGTAGCATATCGGCTGGCAGGCCAGCCGATATACAGAATACCGGCCACAGTGAAAGCCCAACCGGCAAAAGCGTCGTCATTATTACGGCGCAGCAATACCCAAATCATGGGTAGGATAAAAGCGATACTGAACAGCAAACCGTTTTCATCATGCCAATTGAACAATGGAGAAAAAGTGAAAACCAGAATAAGACCCAGACCGAGAAATAATGCGGGATGTCCCTTGCCACTGGCACCAATAATGCGATAGAACTCCCAAGCACCAAGCAGGGCGCAGATCGCAATTGTGATGGTGAATGTGGGGATATATTGGTCGGCCCACAACATGATTAACAAGGCTCCAAACAGTACCAGAGCCGTAAGAATGCGTTTAAGTAACATAAACTACAGTCTCCCGAAGCGGCGCTGGCGCATGCTAAAGGCTTGCAGGGCCTTATCCAACTCATCTCGATTAAAATCAGGCCACAATACCGGTGTGAAATAAAACTCAGCGTAAGCTACTTGCCAGAGTAAAAAATTGGAAATACGAAGTTCGTCAGCTGTGCGGATTAACAAATCTACATCGGGCATACCTGCGGTATAAAGATGGTCGTTGATGGTTTCTTCATTTACATCTTCAGGGGTGATATTTTCAGCGACTATTTGGCGCACAGCATCGGTTATTTCCTGTCTGCCTCCATAATTGAGGGCCAGAGAAATTGTTATTCCGGTATTATTCGCTGTTAATTCAACAGCGTCGCGAATGTCTCTAATCAGTTTATTGGAAAGGCTAGAGGTTTGTCCAAGCCAGCGGATGCGCACGTTGTTTTTATTTAGTTCCATCGCTTCGTTTTTAATGGAGTTGTTTAAGAGTTGGAAAATGCCATTCACTTCGGCTTGTGGACGCTGCCAGTTTTCGGTTGAGAAAGCGTAGAAAGTGGCGTATTTAATATGGCCGGTTTCGCCCAAATAACGCACAATATCGCGCACAGTTCTAAAACCGGCACGATGCCCTTCCAGCCGCGGGAGACCGCGCTTGGTAGCCCATCGCCCGTTACCGTCCATAATGATGGCTATATGCTTCGGGAATTCGTATGGTTCTTTTGCCATGTTGCTCCATTTTAACACATGGGTGACTGAGTGGCTATTCTTGGGGATTTTTCGTGTCGAACTCGGTGGTAGCTATCGTTACGGCTGTGGATTAATGTCTCCATGTCCGATTGCGGGAGACCCGGATTCAATTATGGAAAACATATAACCCACATGGCACGGACGTTTCTCCGCCGGTTTCATAACAGATGAAGAATGCCGAGTTTTTGGCGCAGAAACAAGCTAAACTTGTTTTAGTTCACTAGCTTTGGTGTTTTCCAAATCATCAATCGTACTGATAAACGAATCAGTTAGTTTTTGTAATCTGGCTTCCCCGCGTTTCAAATCGTCTTGAGAGATGTCCTTGTTCTTTTCCAGTTTTTTGAGCTCTTCCATCGCGTCTCGGCGAACATTTCTGATTGCAACCTTATTCTCTTCGGTCATACGACGCATCATTTTGGTGAGTTCGGTTCGGCGCTCTTCCGAGAGAGGGGGGATAACCAGGCGAATTACGCTTCCGTCAGAAGTGGGGTTGATACCAATGTTGGCTTTCATAATCGCTTTTTCAATCAAAGAGAGGATGTTAGGATCCCACGGTTGAATAACAAGTAAGTTAGTACCGGAAACGGACACGTTTCCAATATGGTTGAGAGGGGTGGAAACACCGTTATAATCAACTCGAACATGTTCAACCAAGGCTGGATTAGCACGTCCCGTGCGTATTCCTCCCAAGTCCCGTTTAAGAATATCAAATGAGGTTTTCATTTTTTCTTCAGCTTTAGCGATGATTGTCTCAATCATAAATCCTCCTCATTATTAATCAGTGTACCGATATATTTGCCGCCGATGGCGCTTTCCATACTATGTTCCGCTTGAAGATTGAATACGATAATGGGGAGCTTGTTGTCCATACAAAGAGAAAGCGCGGTAGTATCCATTACGTTTAGGCGCATATTCAGTGCTTGCATATAGGTTAGATGGTCAAATTTTTTGGCAAGAGGGTTTTTACGTGGGTCGGAATCATAAACGCCGTCAACACAATTTTTTGTCATCAACAATACTTCTGCACCCAGCTCAATCGCACGCAGAGCGGCTGCTGTGTCGGTGGTCATATAAGGGTTGCCAGTGCCACTGGCGAGGATTACTACGCGTCCCTTTTCCATATGGCGAATGGCTCGGCGACGAATGAATGGCTCGGATACCTGCTGAATATTTAAGGCGGATTGCACACGTGTTTCAACCCCAATTTTCTCAAGGGTGTCTTGCAAGGCCAATGCGTTAATAACAGTGGCAAGCATCCCGGCATAATCAGCCGTTACTCGATCAAAGCCAGCTTTTTCTGCAGTTGCGCCACGCCATATATTGCCAGCCCCAACAACTATTGCTATCTGCACATGCATATCAAGGGCTTGTTTTATACGATGAGCTACATCGGAGACAACAACTGCGTCAATATCAGTATCGGCCTTGCCTCCCTTGAAAGCTTCGCCACTGAGTTTTAGTAAAATTCTTTTATATCTGGCCTGGGCCATATTAAGCTCAGTCCTTTGGCAATTTACTCCGGGTAAATGCCGATTTCAAAACGCATAAAGCGGTTAATACGAATATTCTCACCGGTGCGAGCGATGACTTCCATAATCAAGTCTTTTATGGTTCTGGAAGGCTCTTTAATAAAAGCTTGTTCCATCAATGAAATAGTCTCACCTGGCGTAACCTCTAAGTCGGCAGGGATTTGTTCGCATGACACATAGGAGGGATTCATAGCTGCAACTTGCATAGCTATGTCATGTGCGAGTTGCTTGAACTCTGCGGTGCGAGCAACGAAATCAGTTTCGCAATTAAGTTCTACCATAGCCGCTAATTTTCCCCCGGTATGGATATATGTCTCCACAAGCCCCTGTGCAGTTACACGGTCAGCCTTCTTGGCGGCTTTGGCGCAACCCCGCTCTCTCAGTAGTTCCACAGCCTTATCAATATTCCCATCGGTTTCAATAAGCGTGGCACGGCAGTCCATTATCCCCGCTCCGCATTTTTCTCTCAGAAGCTTGATGCTTTCAGTCGTTATTTCCACTTAAATCTCCTTGGATTACAGGGTTTCTGGGGTTGCTTCAACAGGTTCCTCGGTTAAAGGAACATCGCCTTTTTCAACTTCAACAACCAATTCTCCTTTGGCCTCAAGAATGCTATTGGTAATTTTGCTGGCAACCAGTTTGATAGCACGAATGGCGTCGTCATTGGAAGGAATAGGAGTGTCAATCTCATCGGGGTTGCAGTTAGTATCAACCATGGCTACAACGGGTATTCTCATCCGGCGAGCTTCGGCGATAGCGATACGTTCTTTGGACGGGTCTACGATGAATAGGATATCCGGGAGCATAGTCATTTCTTTAATGCCTCCGAATTGGGCATTCATCTGCTCAATCTCCTCGGTTAATTTCTGGGCTTCTTTTTTCGGAAGACGAGCTAGTTCTCCTTTGGATTGCTGGTCTTCAATTCTTACTAAATAATCAATGCGGTTTTGAATGGCTGCGAAATTAGTAAGGGTGCCACCTACCCAGCGCTGATTGACATAAAACATGCCTGCCCGTAGGGCTTCTTCTTGGACGATAGTCTGAGCCTGTTTCTTGGTGCCTACAAACAAAACCTTACCGCCTTCGGCAACAACATCTTTAACATAATCACAGGCACTAATTAACATGGAGGCAGTTTGCTCCAAATCAATGATGTGAATGCCGTTGCGTTTGGTAAAAATATATTTTTTCATGCGCGGATGCCACCTGCTGGTCTGGTGACCAAAGTGAGCCCCGGCTTCCAATAATTCTTTTATCGTTGCAGTATCAGCCAAGAAATCCTCCCTTATGTACTTGTTTGAAACTCTTTTAACAAAGCAGTATAACACACCGCTGTATAACCAGCAAGCGGAGTATGGTGTCTTGTGGCAGTTATTTATGTCAGAAATATGACGACATTCTTTAAAGAGATCTAACCCAATTAACGGCGTTGTGATAAATTGCTGAACCCAAACCGCTTATTTGCGCCTCGCCGCGTGTCCAACGTGGGTGATGAGTGTTATATATATGGTCCTCAGGATGAGGCATCAAGCCAAAAACACGCCCGCTTTCATCAGTAATACCTGCAATGTCGTTAACAGAGCCATTTGGGTTAAAAGGGTAGCCGGCTTGGCGCCGTCCTTTCATATCAGTGTAATAAAGCGCCACATCCAACTTCTCAACCACTTCAGGCGGTGCCACTAATTTTCCTTCTCCGTGAGCCACTGGTACGTAGATGGTTTCTATGTTGCGGGTAAAAACGCATTTGCTGTTGGGATTAGCTGTTAAGTAAACCCATCTACACTCAAAGCGTCCAGAATCGTTGTTGGTGAGAGTAACACTTTGTCCGTTGGACGTGGGACCAGGGAGAATGCCTGCCTTAACCAGTGTTTGAAAACCATTGCATATTCCAAGCACCAATCCTCCGTTGCTAATAAAAGGAGCGATTTCATCCTTGAGTTTTAGATTCAGTTCGTTGGAGAGAACCCGTCCAGCTCCAAGATTATCACCATAGGCAAACCCACCCGGAAAGACCAGCACTTGGTAGTCGCGGAAACGAAAATCAGCTCTGGCCACTTGATTAATGGTAGCGAATTGCGTTACGGCACCTGCTTGTTCAAAGGCTATCGCAGTTTCTTCTTCCCGATTAATACCGGGAGCTCGAAGCAATAATACTTTTACAATACTCATATAGTTACCAGCGTAATGGTTTCTGCCAAGATTCCTTCAATTTTTGAATAGGGATTGAGACTACAAGATTTCCCTGAAGTCCCTCAATCTCCAACATATCAGTTGCGGTGACCTCACCAATAACAGCGAAAGCATTATCGTATAAAACATTCTCAAACTCTTCCAATTTCCGTGGGTCAACTTCAACCAGAAAACGGCTGTTAGATTCGGAGAACAGCAAAATATCGTCTTGCTGTATGTCTTCTCCAAGAGGTAAAGTTCTTAAGGTGACTTTGGCTCCTAATCCACCGGCAAAAGCCATTTCAGATAAGGCTACCGCTAAACCGCCATCCGAAAGGTCATGACAGGCGCAAACTAACCCCTGTGCGGTGGCTTTACTCAAATCGCACATTAATTTATGTGATGATTCGGCATTAACAATCGGTGAGCGATTGCCGATATAGCCCAGCTGGGCATAATACTCTGAACCGCCTAATTCAGCGAAAGTGTTTCCCAGCACATATATTAGATTTCCCGCCTCTTTAAAATCCATGCTGATAGCTTTGGTGGCCTCTGGCATTACAGAAATGGCTGAGATAAGCAGTGTGTGTGGAATTGATATCCGTTTTCCGTTATGTTCATACTCATTATTCAAAGAATCTTTCCCGGAGATAAAAGGGGCTTTATATGCTAACGACAGATCATGGCAGGCTTGCGTGGCAAGTATCAGGGCTCCCAAACTTTGTGATTCTTTAACGCTTCCCCAGCAGAAGTTATCAAGCAGTGCCACTTTTTCCAATGAACCACCGACTGCAATTATTTGTCTTAGTGCCTCATCAATGGCAGATGCTGCCATCCAATAGGGGTCAATGTCTCCGTATCGAGTGTTAATCCCGTTGGAAATGATTAATCCGCAGGCAGAATCCGCCAGCGGACGAATAATGGCGGCATCCCCCGGTCCATCTTCTTGTGCCCCTACCAGTGGTTTGAGCACACTTGAGCCTTGTACCTCATGATCATATTGACGGATGACCCATTCTTTACTACACACATTCCATGCGCTCAGTATTTGTAGTAGCATTTCGTTGTAGTCATTCAGCGGCGTTATTTGTGGTTCGGGATGAATTGCTTTTTGCCAACTTGCCACAAGATTCATCTGCGGGATTCCGCCGTGCAAAAACTGCATATCTAAGTCACATACGACGTTCTCGTTGTAACAAAGTGTTAGCTTGCGGTCATCAGTGAATTCGCCGATCACAGTAGCTTCGGCTCCTTCCTCGGCAAAGGTACAAATGAGTTCATCCACATTCGCCGGCGGAACCGCCAGCAACATACGTTCTTGAGACTCTGAAATCCAGATTTCGGAATAAGATAGTCCGGCATATTTAAGTGGCACTTTATCCAAGTAGATTTTGACCCCTGTTTCCTGCGCCATTTCACCTACTGCTGAGGATAAGCCTCCTCCACCGCAATCGGTTATACGTGAGTATAACTTTTTATCCCGGGCTTTTAGTTGCCCATCCAACACCTTTTTTTCCATGATGGCGTTGCCGATTTGCACAGAAGTGAAAGAAAGGTCGGTGGAATCGCGTGTCAATTGCTCTGAGGCAAAAGTGACACCATGAATACCATCGCGTCCCGTACGCCCTCCCACCAGGACCACTTTATCTCCGGGAGATTGTTGTCCCATCTGGGACATATCGCGGGGCATCAGACCTATTGTACCGCAGAAAATGAGCGGGTTGGTAGTATAACGTTCATCAAACAGGATGGCTCCGTTAAGAGTGGGAATACCTAACCGATTGCCATAATCAGCCACGCCAGCCCGCACTCCTTTAAAAATCCGGCGAGGGTGCAGCACTCCGGGCGGCAAACGTTCAAAATCGTAATCTGGTGGACCAAAACAGAAGACATCGGTATTGGCAATCGGTTTTGCGCCCATCCCTGTGCCCATTACGTCACGCACCACCCCGCCAACTCCGGTTGCCGCCCCACCATAAGGTTCAATCGCGGAAGGATGGTTGTGAGTCTCCACTTTGAAACAGACAGCCCAGTTTTGGTCAAAGGCAATTACCCCGGCATTATCACGAAATACTGATAAGCACCAATCAGGTGAAAGTTCTTTGGTGGCTTGCATAATGGTGTTTTTCAGCAAGTTGCCAATTTCTTGTCCTTCAAATTCGAAATGCGCTTTAAAGGTTTTATGCACGCAGTGTTCGCTCCAAGTCTGCCCCAATGTTTCCATCTCAGCGTCGGTAGGGTTACGCCCAAGGCTGACAAAGTGAGATCTTATAGCGAGTATCTCGTCTTTGTTCAAGGTATAGTCGCGTCCAATTTGTAACAGGTTCTCTTCATCGGCGCTGAGAATATCCACCAGCTTTAATTGGAATTGATAGCGCGGGTTTTGTGGAAAGACTTTTGGTAACTCTTTAACGACACGTTGAATAATTGGATTAACGAGAAGCCTTGAGGTAATAATATCCAGTTTTTCCTGGCATAAAAGACCTTTGATTACGTAGTGTTGAGCGGTCTTGGCTGCGGAGACGGTTGTGATGCCCATTCCAGATATGGCTTGCAGAAGTGTTTCCTCCACCGGATCAGCTACGCCGGGGTTGTAAGTAACAATGACGTTATGCATATCGGGCGTGTCTGTGGTTTGTAAAGTGGAAAAACTATAAAACTGAGTAATCGGGTCCACCAGTAACTCACTGGCGATGCGTACGAGTTCTTCCGAAGTCAGTGTTCCCTCCAGCCAGTAGCAGTCATTTACAGAAACAGCAATGCCCCCGGACTGGATACCTAAATCAACAATACTATTAGCGATGCCCGTACCGCGCGGGTCAGGTTGGCTGTCTTTGAGGCCGACCTCAATGTTGTAAATCAAGTCTAATTACCAATCCTTTTAGTGGGTGGAAGGAGGAAACAGTATCTATTTGCGGCAGTATCGTAGCATATTTGAGAAAGAATGTGAAATGAAAGGAACACAAGTAACCTTTGTTGCTGGGTAACCCTTTGCTGCGGCTAGGACAAATCCCATCCAGCGTTAATGGTTTTCTGATACATGGCATACCAGTCATCGTTCTCATACAATTCTTCCGATGAACCCGATTTTACAATATTGCCGCCCGCCATCACGAACACACGATCAGCATCAATAATTCCACTTAAGCGATGACTGATTGAGAAAATTGTTCGGCCTGTTCCGGCTGTTCTAATGGCTGAAAACACGCGTTGTTCAGTTTTGGAATCCATACCTGAAGTCGGTTCGTCAAGTAACAGTATCTGCGGGTTGGCGACAATGGCTCTTGCAAGTGACAGTAACTGGGTTTCTCCGCTTGATAGTCCGGCAGCTCCCTCCCCGATGACAGTGGCAAATCCTTGTGGTAAGGCATTGATTGTTTCGCCCAGCCCCACTGCCTTAACCGCTGCTTCCACTTCCTCTTGAGAAATGGTTTCATCGCCAAGGGTGATGTTTTCCGTTACGGTACCGTCAAAGATTTGTGGCATTTGAGGTACAATACCAAGCAGACGGCGGCGTTTACGTGGGGGAATCGTATATGGATCCACTCCACAAATACGAACAAAGCCTTCTTTTGGCCGATACAAGCCTGCCACAATATTCATCAAGGTTGTCTTGCCGGCCCCGCTACGACCGATGAATACCGCTTTTTCACCAGGCATTAACCGGGCGTGAAGTGCATGGAGTACCGGCACTGAACCATAGGAAAAAGTTACTCCATCAATCACAAGTCCTTGGCTTTTATCAATAGGCTGATCAATATACACACGGTCTTCGATGGGCTCGCTGGCGAATTCATTTACTCTTGAAATACCGGCCATTGCTTGCTGAATTGTCTGGAACTCTTGTGCCAAGGCTTCAATAGGAGCGAAAATTCGTCCGACAAGGTCAGCAATCGCTGCTAATGTTCCTGTACTTAACGCCAGTGATAGAAAGGTTCCGTTTTTAGCTCCGAACCACAACGCTAAAGCAATGACTACCGCACGGATTGTTTGCATGAGGCAAGGGAATAAACTGTCATAAAGAGATATTTTACCGATGGCAGCAAAATGGCTTTCCAAAGGCTCACGAAACCTTTGTTTGCCATTTTCTTCCAGGGAGTAAGCTTTTACAGTATGAATTCCGCGTAGCCACTCTTGTATAAAGGAATAAATATCTGCTACTTTGGAGCGTACCAGCTTTTGAAACCTAAAAATATTCTTGCGGTAGTAATTAGAAATTAAGAATATTAGCGGGACGATAGTGATTTCCAGCCATATTAACTGGGGGGCAATAATGAATAATGAAACCAGCAACCCCACGATTTTAAACAAATCGGTTGCCATTCCGATTATACCACTTGAGAAAAGGGTATTTATTGCGTCCACATCAGTGGTCAGTCTGGACATGATTTCGCCAACGGGAGTATTTGTGAAGTATTGAATCGGAAGCTTGGATAATCTTTGGGCCATTAACATACGTATACGATTAAGTATTTTTTGACCAAGAACCGTTGTGACAACCGTTTTAACAAACGCCACCACATTTACTCCCGCTTGTACGGCTAAATACCATATTGCAAGCAGCCAGATGCCTTGGACTATGCCTTTGGCGAAGTGCTCATCAATGATTTGGCGAATGATAAAAGCCGGAATCAGTTGGATGGCCATGGAAGCGATAATCGTCAGCAGAAGCAGTGCCGCAAGCCACCAGTTGCTTTTCAGCACATACACGGCGGCATCGTTGATAAAGCGTTCTTTTTTCATGAGTTAGTTACCAGTATCCATAAATCGCTGAGCATGATAGATGTCTCGATAAAGGCCGTCATGTTGAACAAGTTCGTGGTGAGCTCCAATCTGGCTTATGTACCCCTTATCAATGACTATGACTTTATCCGTCATTTCAAAGGTGGATAATCTGTGTGAAAAGAGAAGTACGGTACGATTCTTTAGGCTAGAACGTATATTCTGCATAATGCGTTGCTCCATTGAGACATCAATAGCAGAAAAAGGATCATCCAGAAGCAGAATTTCTGCTTGTCCGTACCATGCTCTGGCCAGTGTAATTCTTTGGCGTTGCCCGCCAGAAACTCGTAGCCCACGTTCCATCAGCTTTGTCTCAAGACCATTTTCGAAAGTTGTGATGTCATCTGTCATGGATGCCAGTTCAAGCGCCGGGGAAATATCACCGTAATCACGGTCAAGTGCGACATTGAAAACCACATCAGCCGAAAAGACGAATTGCTCGTAATCCATATAAGAGATTATCCCGCTACGTTGCTCTTTTAATTCCCGCAAAGGAACTCCTTTGACAAAGACATCTCCTTCGTAGGGAAACAATCCTGACAATGCCGCTGCCAGAGCGGATTTTCCTGATCCGATGGGACCAGTTATACCAATCACCTCACCGCTTTGAGCAGTAAAAGAAATGGCGTGCACTCCGCTATCGTCACTGAACGGGTAGCGGAAAGAAAGAGAATTTACCTGTAACAATGGTTCTGATGCGCGTAATGAGACTTCTGATTTGCATAAGTTATCATCGTTGTTCCCTTGAAGCTTGGCACAAATTCTATCCCAAGATGCTTTGGCTCCGTGCCAAGTGTTCATTACGCGAGCAACGGAAGGTGTTCTGCTAGTCATGGCAGTGAACATGCCCAAATAAGCGGTGAATACACCGACGGTCCATACTCCGTTAACCACATTTTCTCCCCCCATACCAACTACAACAATGATGCCGCTTGCGGCAATCAGCATGAACAAAGGGGTCGCTCCTCCCTGTAACGCAGAGAGCGCCACGCTCCATCGAAGTTGTTCTTCTAACAGTGTGTTTAATTTGCGTCGGTCGGATCTTTCCAAGCCAAACAAGCGTAACAGCGAGATGCCTGAAACGTTATGCTGCAAGTGGATGTTTATCCCGGATGCTACTTTACGTGTTCTTTGTGACAGTTTATAAAGTGGTGTCCGCAGTAGTTGTGCTAAAACTACCACTATGGGTATCGGGATTGACGCAAGCAGAGTGATTTTAGGGCTGAAGAGCATGCATGCAACAAAATAGGATAGAATTAATAGGATTGTATCCCAAATTTCGCGCACAGTAGTCAATACCGATGAGCTTACTTGTTCTACGTCACCGATGATTCGACTCATCAAGTCACCGATTTTTTCTTGGCGTAAATCGGACATGGGCATATTTAGTATTGATGCCATCAATTCGGTTCGAATGTCACGGTTCATGAGGTTTGTGATAGCGCGTGAATTTAAGCGCTTAACATAGCGAGCAAGTTGAAAAAAAATGGTGGAAGCTATGAAAGCAAAAAGATATAGATAAAAAAGTGAAAGGGGAGCTTCGTCATTATTAACAAGATTGGCTGCGTCAATGGTCTTGCCGAGGAATACTGCTCCAAATATCACTGTTGTGTTGTAAACAATTCCGCCGATAGCATGCAGAACGAATTGTTTGGGATATTTAAACAAATACGAGATGAGCCTTGGTTTATTAGTGGCGATTGGGATTATTTTTTTCATACTTACTGCTATTATAGTGGAAATATTGGTTTTTGTGTCGGATCAACTGCCATTAGAGGAGAAGTATCCGTTCATATAGGCACTTCATAATTTAGAGGCATTTGAGGAAAGAATTGTCGTGTTGACCAAAATAGTTCTTTTCGCGATTTCGAGCTTTTGCTATACTTAAAGTGTTGCCAGCGTAGCTCAGCCGGTAGAGCAGCTGTTTCGTAAACAGCAGGTCTGGAGTTCGAATCTCCACGCTGGCTCTGTAGGTACAAAAAGTGGCTTAGCGGTCTCACTCCTTTTTGTTTATTTTTTCTGGCTCTTGATAGACGGTTACTTTTGGGCGGCTTCCACTAATGCGCGAAAGTTCCCTCATGTGTTCCCTTCCGTATTTGGCATGGCAGGCTTTACCTGCCTTTGAATTACGTTCTAACTGTGCTTGTGTCATTTCTTTACTCCTGTTGAAGTTATTGGAAGAGTTGTTAAAGTCGTTAAAGAAATAGATTTATAGCAACGTATATTGACATTGGTTAGTGCCACTAACCAACTGAAATTGGTAGTGGCTGACGGTAAAAAATACCTTACGGATGTCGCTGACACTGAACAAGTTTTACGGAAGAATTATTGCAACAGTCATTTGAATACTACGGATGGGAATGATATAATTAGATATTATTATAAGTACATAATTAAGGGCTTATTGAGGTGCAAAAATGATAGCAATTAGAACAGTAGACATCAGAAATGATTTCAAACGTGTTAGCAATCTTGTAAAGTCTGGCGAAAAAGTATTGATTGCTCGCCCACGCAATGAAAATATGGTTGTGTTGAGCGAAAAAGAATACAACGCCTTAGATAAAGCGCGTCGTAATGCAGAATATCTTGCGAAGATTGACAGGGCTGTTGAGCGTGTGGCTGAAGGTCGTGTTATTGTCAAAACTATGGAAGAACTTGAGGAAATGGCTAGGTGAGAGTTACCTTTGATGAAGAAGCCTTAGCTGAATACATTGAGTGGCAAATCGAAGATAGAAAAACTCTTAGACGCATCAATGCTCTTATTCAGAGTATTCAACGAGAAGGTTTTATGGTTGGAATTGGAAAACCAGAAATGTTAAGAGGACGAAATGAGTTTAGCCGTCGTATTGATGATGTAAATAGGCTGGTATACACCAGCGATGCAGCACGAAACTTGGTCATACTATCCTGCAAAGGGCACTATGATGATTAACTTTACGCTTATTCAAACAAACTTTGATTGCAACCTAAAGTATGGTAGTCAACTGACATACAGATACGTCATGGTTTTGTTGACGTAAACAAAACCAAAATACAAATAAAGCACGTTGATAACGGGGTTGAGTTTTGGAGAGCAAAAGATCATTTTGCCGACGTCGGCAAAATGATACAAATACCTAAAACAGCACACATGTTAGCGATGTAAGATAGACTGGAACGGATATTGACAAATGTTATATAGAATTATTAAAATTTTTGCGCAACAAACTAAGTTGCATCTTAAGTGCCCCCAAGTATTAGATAGCCCATTATACGGGTGTTTTCGAGGCTGGGGATTTTGTTATTCTATAGGAGGAAAGTTTGAATAGGACACTTTTACCTATCTTGTTTCGTAAACAGCAGTTCTGGAGTTCGAATCTCCGCGCTGGCTCTGTATTATAATCGTTAAAAAAGTACTTTGTGCGAAAGGGGGGAAATGATGAGCTGTTTGTCCGAAAAATTAAAAGCGTCGTTGCAGGTAACTGCGCCTGCCATGGGATTTTTCCGCAAAACCGCTTCTGCCAATAAGCCGCGTATGCTTTTGTTGGCGCAGGTTGCTGAGATCCCTGGTGAAACTATGATAACCAATATGCCAGCGATTGACGTATTGCTTCTTAGTTGTACAAAAAGTGTACCAGCCAAAACCTTGAACACGCTGGTCAAAGCATTGGGAAAGAGTCCTCTTGGCTTATGGGGGCCGAATAAGCTTTCGGGTAAGGTTATTTCCGAAGTGGATTTCCTCGTCTTCACGGCTGAAAGCATGTCGCTTGCAACTCAAGTGGCAGAAACTGTGGGCAAGGTGTTAGTGATTAAGACGGATTGGTCTGATAGCATGTTAAGGACGTTGAACGAAACTTCGCTTGACGCAGTGCTTATTGATTCTGATACAATCTCAACTCTTACATTTTTAGATTTATTATGCTTTTCAAGGGTCGGGAATATCGTTAACAAACCGCTATTGGCTCAGGTCCCGGTATCTGTTTCTGAAGGAGAAATCAGAGCTTTATGGAATGCGGGAGTAGATGCTTTAGTAGTATCTCTGTCAGAGGAAACCTTGGCGGAGACAAAAAAGCTGGCGACACTCTTGGGGACAATTTCATTGCCCGCCAAGAATAAATGGCAGAGACCACATGCGCTTGTCCCTTCCCTAAAACAAGAGGGAGCCTCAGTAACTCACGATGATGATGAGGAAGAAGACGAAGAATAGTTGCCTTGTTATATCGTCGGGCGAGTGATCTGGTAAAATTTGCCCTCGCTTACTATGGATGGCGCGATGACAATTTCGGCTTTGTGGAATTCGGCAATATTGGCCGCGCCGCAAATACCCATACAGTTGCGCAAGGCCCCAACAAAATTTTGACTTCCATGAGTCAGTGAAGTCGGTCCAAATAAAATCTGCTCAAGTGAACCAGTGATGCCGACTTTGATGCGGGTTCCACGCGGGAGTGAAGCGTGAGGGTTAGCCATACCCCAGTGGCAACCATAACCGGGCGCTCCCTCTGCCTGAGCAAAAATCGAGCCCAACATCACAGCATCAGCTCCACCGGCGATAGCTTTACAAACATCACCGCCTTTACGGAATCCGCCATCAGTGATAACCGGGACATAGCGACCACTCTCTTTAAAATAGTCATCGCGAGCGAGCGCACAGTCCATGGTGGCGGTGATTTGGGGAACACCAATGCCTAAAACCTCACGTGAGGTGCAGGCCGCTCCGGGGCCGACCCCAACCAATACGGCGGCAACGCCGGTGCGCATAAGAGCGATGCATGCACTGTAACTCACACAGTTCCCGACAACCACCGGAATGGGAATTTGATTGACTAATTCCTCGAATACTAGTCCATGGGCACTCTTGGAAATGTGGTGAGCGCTAGTTACTGTTGAGGCTACTACCAAAATATCTGCTCCGGCGGATACGATTGTATCAAGGTATTTTTTGGTGTTCGCGGGAGCAACGGAGACAGCGCAAATTCCACCGCCGTCCTTTATTTGCTTAATGCGCTCGGCAATTAATTCTTGTCGAATTGGGGTGGAGTACACTTTCTGCATAAGAGCGGTAACTTCAGTCTCTGCGGCATTGGCAATCTGAGACAGAATTTCGGCAGGGTTATCGTAGCGGGTTTGCACTCCCTCAAGGTTTAAGACTGCTAACCCACCTAATTTGCTCATACGAATGGCAAAAGAAGTATCGGTAACGCCGTCCATGGCAGAAGCAATAATGGGAATTGCAAACTTGAGATTGCCAATTGAATAACTGATATCGGTTTGGTCAGGATTCAAAGTCATGTCCCCCGGGACAATCGCGACTTCATCGAATCCGTAAGTGTGGCGTAATTCGCGGAAATGTGGATTTGACATTTTGTATCTCCTCCTAGGTTTGTTAAAAAAAGAGGATATCAAAAGCAGGTATGCTAGTCAAGAGATTTTTGGATGGGATTGTGCCTAGATATTCTTTTTTTAAAGACATTGGCAAAAAATGTTTCCAATCAATTCATAATCATCAAAGCCGTTAACGGTTTACTCTTACACTAAGCGATATGTTATAATTTCACGATGGCAACACTCTACATTGTGGCGACTCCCATCGGAAATTTAGAAGACATAACCCTGCGAGCTTTGCGTATTCTGCGAGAGGTTTCACTGATTGCGTCGGAGGATACGCGTACGACTTTTCGCCTTCTCAAGCGTCATAAGATTACCACCCCCTTAACCAGTTATTTTGAGCATAACAAACAGAGTAAGCTTGAATATCTGTTGGGGAAACTGGCTGGTGGAGATATAGCGTTGGTTTCTGAGGCCGGGATGCCGGCGATTTCTGATCCTGGCTATGAGTTGGTGGTAGCAGCCAAACGAGAAGGTTTTAATGTGGTCCCAATCCCAGGTCCATCGGCTTTTATTTCGGCACTGGCTGTTTCAGGGTTGCCAACAGATGCCTGTCACTATCTTGGTTTTTTGCCGCGAAAGACGAGTGACAGACGCCGTTTATTGGAAACAGTGGCCCATGAAATGGTAACGCTTGCGGCATATGAAGCGCCACATCGCTTAATCGTGGCGTTACGTGATATAATGGACATCCTGGGAAATCGTCGGGTAGCCGTATGTCGCGAACTGACAAAATTGCATGAGGAAGTATTTTGTGGGACAGTGGGCGAGGCCATCGCGCATTTTGGGTTGCCAAGGGGCGAATTTACTCTTATTATTGATGGATTTACGAGCCCTGCCTCGTCAAATAGTGTGACTGAGGTTACGGCTCAATTGCTGGAGCTTAAAAAGAACGGGGTGACAGCGAAGGAAGCATTGGAGCTTATTGCCAAGGGAAACGGAATTTCGCGACGGGACTTATATCGCGAATGGTTGAAATTGAAATAGTATTACCGGGGAGAATAAAATGAGAAGAGGTTGCTTATCTGTCGGTACGGTTAATTGTGATATCTGTAACCGTCACATTCCTTATCCAGAGCGTTACGTCATGGTTGACGAGGATGGTAAAGGAGATGAAGTGAGATTGGGCGGTAAGAGTGTCCGTTATTGTATAGAATGCGCTCAGAAAAAAGGCTATGCTCACTACAAAGAAATCAAAGGCGAAATGACACTTACTTTTCTGCGTGATGGTGGAGACGTGATAAGCGATCCCGTCGCAGAAAATGATTAAATGGGACGGTTATTAAAACTGAGACAAATGTTTAACAATTGAGTCTGTTCTTTTCTCTATCAGTGGTCTATTGTCTCAAAGAATGCTAAATTTCCACTTTTCAAAGCTGAAAAATGACTGAAAATATTCTAATTGCTGTTGCTTGGCCATATGCGAACAGTCGATTGCATTTGGGACATGTGGCTGGGGCATACCTTCCGGCGGACATCTTTGCTCGTTACCATCGTATTAAAGGTAACCGCGTCATAATGGTTTCGGGCTCTGATCAACATGGTACCCCCGTGACAATCCGTGCCGAAGCTGAAGGTAAAACTCCAGCTGAGATAGCTGACAGATACCATCAATTATTCTTGGAAGATTTTGCCAAACTGGGTATTTCTTGGGATTTGTTTACTTCAACCAGTACGGATAACCATAAGAAAACAGCACAGGAAGTATTCCTCAAACTACATCAAAAAGGTTATATTTATCAGCGGAGTGTTTGCCAACCTTGGTGTGATAAGTGCAGACGTTTTTTGCCCGATCGTTATGTTGAAGGGACTTGTCCAATCTGTAAATCAACCAATGCGCGTGGAGATCAGTGCGAACAGTGCGGTAAACCAATGAACGCTTCCGAACTTCTTGACGCCCGTTGTCGAACTTGTGGCAATGCGCCGGAATACAAGGAGTCGGAGCATTTATTCTTTAAGCTTTCAGCATTCGAAAAGCCGCTTTTGGATTGGGTCAGTACACAATCACATTGGCGTGCCAATGTGCAAAACTTTACTAAGCGCTATCTTGAGGAGGGACTTCATGATCGTGCCATTACGCGTGATATAGATTGGGGTGTGCCTCTGCCGTTGGACGGCTATGATGAGAAGCGCCTTTATGTTTGGTTTGAAGCGGTTATAGGTTATTTATCGGCCAGTAAAGAATGGTCGGAAAAATTAGGCAAGCCTGAAGAATGGCGCACTTTTTGGGAAGGTGATGCACGAAGCTATTATTTTATCGGCAAAGACAACATTCCTTTTCACACTATTGTCTGGCCGGCAATGTTGATGGGATATGAAGGGTTGGCGCTGCCATATAATGTGCCGGCAAACGAGTTTTTAACAATCGAATCACAAAAATTCTCAAAGAGTCGCAATTTAGCCATATGGGTGACGGATTACTTTGAGCGCTACCAAGCTGATCCGTTGCGGTATTTGCTTTCAGCGAATATGCCGGAAACAGCAGACACTGATTTTTCCTGGCGTGAATTTGTCAGACGCAACAATGATGAACTTGTCTCTACCTATGGCAATTTGGTCCAGCGCGTGCTGACATTTACCTACGGACGTTTTGAGGCTGAAGTGCCTTTCCCCGGTGAGATTGACGAAGCAAGTCAAGTGATGTTGGGGAAAGCAACTGCGATTTTTGAGGTGGTGGGCAATTTGTTAGCCAGCTGTCATTTTAAAGAGGCTTTACGTGCCGCCATGTCATTAGCGCAAGAAGCGAACCGATATTTGGATGAAAAAGCTCCGTGGAAAGCCATTAAAACTGACCGCCAGAACTCGGCGTTGTCATTATATGTGGCTATTGCGGTTATAACGGCACTAAAGACAGTTCTGTATCCGTTTATCCCGTTCAGTTCGCAGAAAGTACATGACTATTTAGGATTACAAGGCAATATTGAGGACTCTGGTTGGCAACTAGCCTTACCGCAACCGGGAAGCAAACTAAAGCAACCACAGGTGCTTTTTACAAAATTAGAAGAGGCTGTGGTTGAAGAGGAAATGCAGCGGATGGGGCTCATCGCAAACTAGAAAAGGTGATAACAGGTGGTGCTTAGTAGTATACATTCATTAGTACAAACAGGGCTATCGGGGGTCAACGCTGATTTTGCCAGCTTAATTGATAGCCAGAACAATTTTCCGGAAATGCAGAAAATGTTACGCCAAGTCTTACTTGGTGGCAAGGTAGTGCGTCCGACTTTAACACTTTTATCCGGTTCTTTTTATAACTATAATCTCGAACAGTTACAGCCCATGGCTACGGCCACGGAACTTATGCATATCGCCACATTAGTACATGATGATGCCATCGATTCAGCCGATCTTAGACGTGGCAATTCTACCATTAATGCGCTTTGGGGAGTGGATTTAGCCATTCTTGTCGGTGATTTCTTATTTGCTCGTGCTGGTGAAATGGCGGCACGGGCAGGCAATATTCGTGTGGTAGAGTTGTTTTCGCAAACATTGGGAGTTATTGCTCGCGGTGAAGTTAAACAAGCCTTGGCTTCTTTCAGACTGGACCAAAGCATAGAGCAATATATTGAGCGGGTGGCGGCCAAAACGGCAGCTTTGTTTACCCTTTCCACAGTGAGCGGCGGGATTCTAAGCTTAGCACCTGAGGATAAGGTGCAAATACTGTATGATTACGGTTACAATCTGGGAATTGCTTTCCAGATTGTGGATGATATCCTTGATTTTGTGGGTAATGCCAGTGATGTTGGCAAACCGGTTGGAGCCGATTTGGTCCAGGGAACAGTGACGTTGCCAGCTATGAAACTATTGCAGCGTTATCCTAAAGATAATCCTTTAATCAAAATAGCCCGCCAGGAAGATGTGGAGGACAGCATTCGTAAAGTTATTGAAATGATACGTAACTCAAACATTATTGACGAGTGCTATCAACTGGCAAACGACTACAGTAAACTTGCTCTGCGTGATTTGAATAAATTGCCGACAAAACCCGCTTCACAGGCATTGATGTCTTTGGCTGAGTATGTGGTGAGCCGCAATAAATGAGGTAGTGATAAAGCGGACTGCTTACTGTTTTTTGCTCTCACCTAGTATTTTATCAAGCTCGTCCCCTTCAAGAGTCTCTCTTTCCAACAGTGTTGTGGCCAGAAAATCCAACTTGTTGCGGTATTCTGTCAGTAGACTGATAGCTGTTTCATGAGCTTTTCGAATGATGCGGTTGACTTCGTTGTCAATTTGGTCTGCAACTTTGTCGCCATAGTCTCGTTGTTCGGTAATTTCTCGCCCCAGGAATATCATTTCTTCTTTTTGGCCGAACGTACGTGGTCCAAGCAAATCACTCATGCCATAATTGGTAACCATGCGGCGGGCCAAATCAGTTGCTTCCTTGATGTCTTGAGAGGCGCCGGTGGACATTTCTTTGAATTGCAGTTCTTCGGCAGCTCTTCCGGCGAGGTACATCGCCAAAGAATCCTCAATATAAGAACGAGTATGATACAACCTATCTTCTGTCAGCGGTTTGGTATAACCGCCGGCAAGACCTCGTGGAATGATGGTTACTTTGCGTATGGGTTCAAGATTAGGAAGCAAATGTCCCACTAGAGCATGCCCAGCTTCATGGAAAGCCGTAAGCTCTTTCTCTTTAGGGGCCATGCGGCGGCTTTTTCGCTCAGGGCCCATGACTACTCTGTCAATGCTTTCTTCGAGTTCAGCCATACTAATAACGTTCTTGTCATGCCGCGCCGCCAATATGGCGGCCTCATTTACTAAGTTGGCTAAATCGGCGCCAGAAAAACCTGCCGTCAGTTTGGCAATTACTTCAAGATTAACGTCAGACGCGACAGGTTTATCACGAGTATGCACTTTTAAGATGGCGTTGCGACCAGTAACATCAGGACGATCAAGTACCACGCGACGATCAAAACGCCCCGGACGTAAAAGCGCTGGGTCAAGGACATCCGGGCGATTGGTGGCGGCAACAATTATCACACTGACATTAGTATCAAACCCATCCATCTCGACGAGGATTTGGTTGAGTGTTTGCTCGCGCTCATCATGTCCGCCACCCAGTCCGGCACCGCGCTGCCGCCCTACTGCATCAATTTCATCAATGAAAATAATACAGGGGGCATTACGTTTGGCTTGTTCAAATAAATCACGCACGCGGGATGCCCCAATGCCTACGAACATCTCAACAAATTCAGAACCGCTTATGGAAAAAAAAGGAACACCGGCTTCTCCCGAAACAGCGCGTGCCATCAGTGTTTTACCTGTACCGGGAGGCCCAATCAAAAGCACTCCTTTGGGGATACGAGCTCCCAGTTGCTGAAATTTTTCGCGCGACTTGAGGAACTCAACAATTTCGCTTAGGTCTTGCTTGGCTTCATCGACCCCGGCGATATCGTCAAACTTCACGGTTGGCTTATCTTGACTGAAAAGACGGGCACGCGAACGCCCGAAACTCATGGCCTGATTATTGGCGCCACGTATTTGGCTGAACATAAAAAGGAAGAATACACAAAGCACGGCAATCGGCAGAATTACCCCCAAAACACTTCCCCAGTCAATTCCCGAGGGGGGGGTTATTTTTAACTCAACATCTGTTAAATCAAGGTCCTTAATATCGTAGATACTGGCGTTATTTTCTTTATTGGTGACATATTTTTTCCCGTCTTTCCCGGTGATATTGATTTTGTTAATGCTGACTTCAATGGACTTGATTTCGTGAGCCTGAGACATGCTGACCATTTCAGACAATGACAGTTTATTTGGGTTATCGCTATTCTGGGAGACCACAGTAAAAAGAGCCACTGCCGATATAATGATTACGAGATAAACAATCCAACTACGTCTTAGATTTATTTTCATGGAGAATGCTCCTGTTAATTGCTTCTGATAAGTATAGCATTAAAGCTTTTATCGCGTCACTTGAAGCCCCGGCGCTTGTTTTTCTTGTGAGATGTTTGATTGCATACACTATCAGCATGTTTTACTATTTAACAAACAAGGATTTCTTTGTGTGAAAAGGTGAATTAATGGGAGAAGGTCTTATTCAAGGCGGGGCGCTGGTTTTTTTGTTGATAGGCATTGGGTTTATTGCCGGAAGTTATGGGACACTGGTAGGTTTGGGTGGGGCAGTGATACTGACCCCGGTGCTGCTACTGCTTTTTCCACAGGCTGACCCGATTGTGTTAACAAGTGTTACCATGGGAGTGGTGTTCTTAAACGCGCTTTCGGGGACGGTGTCATACATTTCCCAAAAGCGCATTGATTATCGCAATGGCATATATTTTGCTTTGGCTACCATCCCTGGAACAATCATCGGGGTTTGGACTTTGCAATTCATATCTCCCAAAGCGTTCTCGGTAATATTTGGTTTAGTGTTACTTATCTTTGCCGTTATCATTTGGTTTCGTCCTTTGCCAAAGCAAATACAAACAATTACGAACACTCCTGATGGTAATAAGCTGGAAAACGATAATAAAGGCCTTAATTACAATTGCAATCGTCCGCTGGGGGTTGCATTGAGTTTTATTATCAGTTTTATAGCTGGAATATTAGGGATTGGTGGCGGCATAATGCATATGCCGATGATGTTATATGTACTTTCCTTCCCGCTCCATATAGCCACAGCTACTTCGCAGTTCATGCTGGTTTTTACCGGGCTTGCCGGAACGATTACTCATGCTACTGCCGGAACCTACATGCAAAGCTGGCAAATTCTGTTATGGATTGCGCTGGGGGCCATTCCTGGGGCACAAATTGGAGCCAGGTTGTCGAAAAGAATTAACAGCATTATACTCGTCAGACTTTTAGTGTTAGGACTGGTTTTAGCAGGGTTGCGGCTGGCAGTGGCTGGGATTGGGATGTGAGGCAATCTGTCGGAGTGTGTTGAAAGCATGCTGTCAGATTTTTTGATAGCTTTCTTTAAGCAAGAGAGCGTCTTCTTCTCTGTTAGGACTTTCACAGATTACACTCCCACTGATGTTATAGTCTTTCAAAGCGCGTAACAAGTCCTCGTATTTAAAATCCGATGAACGAAGTGGGAGATGCTTTCTCTCTCCACTCTTGCTATATTCAATTCCTGAGACATGGATATGCATATTACTTAGTGCGTCTTCTCCCAGGTTTTTTCGGAGTGAGTTTAGCAACCCGCGAAATTCGTCATATGAATTATTCTTACCGCTACGTGCGTGCAAGTGGGCAAAATCAATACAAGGGGCAACATTTGTCAGCGAAAGAGAAAGAGCAAATAACTCATCCAAGTCGCCGAATTGACTGGGTTTCCCTGAGCTTTCTGGTCGAAGCGTAATATCAATTGATTCTTCTTGTAACTTCTGTGAGACGACAGCCAGCGTTTCCAATACCATGGCACCGGCTTTTTCCGGGCTGTCACCAAGGTAAAACCCGGGATGAAATACGACATTTTTGGCGCTACACAGAGCAGCAATGCGAGCAGCTTTGAGGAGTATTCCTTGACTGGCGTGAAGCTTGGCTGGCTCGTGAGCGTTGAAATTTAGATAATAAGGTGCGTGAACAGATATTCTGACACTGTTGTTTTTGGCAATACCAGCTATAGCCTTAGCTTGAGCCTCGTTTAAATAAACACCCTTCACAAACTCGATTTCTAGGCAGTCTAGTCCCAGCATGGCAACCCGCCTGATCCCTTCGCCAGTCTCCTGCGGCCAGGTACTTAGTGGAATTCCAGCGGTGCCGAATAGTAATTGTGCCATGGTTTGCAGAGTATAGCAGGAAAAAAGCGTTGGATACTAATATCCCAAAATATTTGGATTGAGTCGCTATGATATAATTGGGATATGAGAACCAAGGTTACAAGCTTGAACGCATTGGATGTTGCGCATGCCGTTGTTGAAGTTGCTAGCGAAAAGTTCGCTAGTGATATTGTGTTACTTGATGTTCGTACTCTCAGTAGTCTGTCCGATTATCTGGTAATTGTAAATGGCGAGTCCAATCGGCAATTGGAAGCCATTGCGGAAGAAATTGTACGGGGCATGAAACGGAGCGAAGTAAAGCTCTCGCATCGCGAGGGAACGGCTGTCTCAGGTTGGATACTGCTTGATTTCATTGATGTCATCGTACACATATTCGCTCCCGCCGAACGAGCGTATTACAAACTGGATGAAATGTGGAGTGCTGCCCACTCAGTAATGCGCTTAGCCTAATTTGACGGCTAACTTTGCTTGTTGTATTCCATTACGATGACATATTTATGGGTCTTCAACGCTTAGTTGGACAAAATCACTAAGTTAAAGATTGTTAAGACTCTCTTGCGCGCATTACAATCATCACAACCAGCGCAATGCCAAGGATTGCCGCCAGAATTACGAGCCACCACGGGAAATCCGATGTATCTTGCCCTGTCACAGTGTCGGTTACTGTAACCATTCTCTGAACGCCAGTCGAAACAGTTGTGGTAACAGTGGAAGAAGAAGTCACTGTTGTCGTAGCGGTATTGGTAACAGCTGTTGTTGAAATAATCGTTGTAGGGATAGCGCTGGTAACAGCGCTGGTGACGGTTGTGGGCACTGTATTGGTAACAACTGTCGTATTGGTTCTGGTAACTGTTGTAGGTACCGTATTTGTTACAGCAGGAAATGTTGCTGTAGTTGTTACGGTAGTGGTAATTGGGGGAACAGTTACAGTAACAATCATAACAAAGCATTTTAAGACAGGATACCCATTGTTTAATGATGGGGATATACCCCAAACCGAAATGAAATCAAAGCCCACGAAACTTGACAGAACCTTCATTTCCGAGTCAGAAAGAGGAGTTGTGGTATCTACTATCCCACTATCAACACCTTTTTGCGTTAGTTCGTCACGGGGGGCACCGTTAACAATTTGGGCACTATCAATGTTATAGTAGCAGTTGGTGATGCTACTACTAGTATAGCCAGCAACACCTCCAACATATGCATTTGAAATGACAGTAGCATTAGCAGTCGCATCTCCAGTGTTATAACAGTTGGTGATAGTACTAGTAACATTGCCGGCAATACCACCAACATATGCATAGGCATCAGCATTAGCAGCCACATCTCCAGTGTTATAGCAGTTGGTGGCAGTGATATCACCGCGGCTAGCAATGCCGCCAGCATATGCATTTGAATTGACAGTAGCATTAGCAGTCACATCTCCAGTGTTATAGCATTTGTTGATATCACCACTAAGAAATACGGTGTAACCAACAATGCCGCCAGTATTTGCACTTGAAGTGTTAGAAGCGTCAGATGCGTTGCCAGGAGCGTCAGTAGTAGCAGTTACAATGCCCATGTTATTGCAACTGGTGATATCACCACTCATAAGCATGGCGTAACCAACAATGCCGCCAGCACTTGCGAGTCTTCCACTGGTTCCATTAGCATATGCAGTTACATTTCCCATGTTGTAGCAGATGGTGATAGTGGAAGTGCCATACAAATCAAAAAATGAAGGCGTAGCCAACAATACCGCCAGCATATGCATTTGAATCGACAGGAGCATTAGCAGTCACATCCCCAGTGTTGTAGCAGTTGGTGATAGTGATACTATTCGTATAGGCAGTGCCAACAATGCCGCCAGCACTTGCCCATGCACCACCACTAGTATTAGCAGTCACATCTCCAGTGTTATAGCAGTTGGCGATAGTGGAACCAATAGCAAAGCCAGCAATGCCGCCGGCACATGCGCCGTGAGGATTATTCTTATTAATGACAGCAGTAATATTAGTGTTTTCCATACCGACATTCTTTATCGTTGCATTGTCAACAAAACCAAATAAACCAACATACTGATAATCGCTGCCAGTGATTGTCATGTCGCTGATTACGAAGCCCTGTCCATCAAAAGTTCCCGTAAAGCGACTTGCGTTTGAGTCGGTGGAATTATCGCCAATCGGCACCCACTCTCCACCGGACAGGTCTATGTTCTGAGATAGGTGATATACGCCGTTCAGCGGATAGCTGGCATCATCACCTATCTTTTCAAGTTCAGCCCTGCTTGATATAGGTTTTGAACCTGTTACAGGTGCTTCAATTGGTGCGATGAACTTACCATTGGAGCCGTACTGAGGTGCTAAAGGTGTTTCAGCAGCAACTGCCGGCACAGAGGCTGGAGCAATAAACGACAACAACCCCACCCCCAGAAATGCCGTGAGAAGTACCCCTATTAACCGTTTAGATGTATTACTCATATCTTCTCCTGACTGTACATTTATGCAGTATTTGCTACCTGTGAATGGTTGCGATATTTATGTACAGGGTAATAACTCAGCGTCGCTAAAGTAGAGTTTGATTTCCTGTTCCGCCGTTTGTGCGGAGTCTGAACCGTGAACGGCGTTACGCTCGATGTCTATGCCATAGTCCTTACGGATGGTGCCTTCACTGGCCTTGGCAGGATCAGTTGAGCCCATGGCGGAGCGAATAGTGTTTACAGCGTCATTCCCTTCAAAAACAGCTGCTACAATTGGGCCGGAAGTGATGTAATTGATTAATCCATCAAAGAAAGGGCGTTCTCTATGCGGAGAGTAATGACGTTCGGCTAACCCTCTATCCATTTGTAGCATTCTTAAAGCTACTAATGTCATGCCAGTCTTCTCTAACCTGCCAATTATTTCACCGCTTAGTCTGCGCGCAACAGCGTCAGGCTTAACCAATACTAAAGTTTTTTCCATGTTGTCACTCCTTTCTATTCCGATATATAGTATCTCAATTCAATAGCAAATTTTCAATCTTAGGAGCAGGTTGTTCCATCTGGTTCATTGGAAAATAGAACTGTTCTTGACTTTGGTTGACTGATACGTGGTTTGCGTAGATATAAAGGCTGTATTAAGCTTACATCGTCTATCATGCTGTTTAGAATACGCTGTTCACCTAGATTTACTAGTGCTGTAATTCGACTGCAAGACGTGTTATCAAATTGAGCGAATGGCAGTAGTTTTTGCTGTATTGCGGATACCATCTCGCTGTTTATTTCTCCGCCAAAGATAGTGGGTTGAGTTATGCGCGAGAATAATGTGTCTAATGTTGTTATGCACTCTTTCTCTAAGCATGTCCACTCGTTTTGTTTTTGGTATATGGCCGAGGCGATTTCTTGGTGACCTGCCGGCATGATGACACAGATTGGTAGAGTGCTGTCTGAATGTTGGTAGGCAGCAGCTTCAAGAGTACTAATGCCGACTATAGGCACATTGAGGCTAAATGACAACCCTTTGGCGCTCCCGATACCGACCCGTATTCCGTTAAAACTTCCCGGTCCACGCGCAACAATTATGCCTTCAATATCATTGATAGTGATGAGAGTTTGCTTAAGTAGGGCATCGATGTGTGGTAGTAACTCGACAGAGTGGTTACGATTGCATCTCCATGAGTTCTCAGCGATAACTTTCTGGTTGTGGAATAAAGCTAATCCGGCCGTTTCTGAGGAGGTGTCAATAGCCAAATACATTTTGTTTTATCCTTTGTCTTCCTGTCGAGGTATTTGCGGTGGTATCTGAGACAAAAGTGTTTGATAGCGCTCTCCGCAAAGAGTGAATTTAATTTCTCGAGAAGTGTCTTGATTATAGCTTAACTCCACTAGCAAATGACATTCTTTAATGAGATTTGAGTTTCGTTCAGCCCATTCAATAACACATAAGCCCTTTCCGTATAAATAATCTTCTATGCCAAGTTCGTCAATTTCGTCCAGTTCCACTCGGTATAGATCCATATGATAAAGCGGAATGAGCCCGTAAAGCTCGCGCACAATTATGTATGAAGGACTGGCAGTCCCTGCCGTTATACCTAATGCGGTGGCAATTCCTTGTGTGAGGCAGGTCTTGCCAACTCCCAGAGGGCCACTGAGCAGTATAATATCACCCGGGCAGGCTAACTTGCCGATTTCCTGCCCAATTTGTTGTGTCTGTTCGGCGGAGCAGCTGGAGACTGTAAAATAGTTAGGCAAAATGGTCCCAACCCGTTTTTTCAAGATGATATTTGCCGCCATTGCTGTTGAATAAATGCACTTCCCCATTTTCTCCGTTTTCAATAGTACCGATTACATGACAAGGAGTGGTCATGGCACCTGCAATAGATGACATAATGTGTGGTGCTGCGGTGAATAGTAATTCGTAGTCTTCGCCTCCGTTTAATGCCAGATTAAGCGCTTCTTGGTTGAAATGCTCTTGGAGAGTAGGGTGGAGTGGAATTGCTGAGAGATATAAGTGGGCACTTACTTCACTTAAGTGGCAGATGTGTTTTAAATCTGAGACAAGCCCGTCACTAATATCAATACAAGCACTGGCGCCTTTTTCTTGCAACAGAGTGCCTTCAGCAAGCCGCGGAATTGGTTGCCAAAAAGACTGCTTTAGTAAATCTCCGCTGGCGGGTGCGCTTCCTCTCTCACTTATCAAGTTCAGCCCACCGGCCGCTAAACCAAGATATCCTGTAACAGCAATTTGGTCACCCGGTTGAGCGCCATCACGTTTCAAAATTCTGCCGTGTGTGCTTCCAGTCAAAGCAACGTTTATAAATATAGTGGCGGAAGAGGAAATGTCTCCTCCAACTATGATGGTATCGGATTGTTGTGCCAGGTCCAATATCCCATAATATATTTCTTCCACATTTGCCACAAGGCAGTCGGGAGGAAGCCCCAGTGTTACTAGGGCATATTCGGCTTTTCCTCCCATAGCGGCGATGTCACTTAGATTTACACTGAGTGCTTTCCAACCTAAAGAATACCAAGAAGTTTCTTCAAGACGGAAATGGATGTTTTGTACCAGACAATCGGTGGTGGCCAGCGTGGTGTGCGATGTATTATGCCATGCGGCAGTATCATCGCCTATGCCGAGAATCAAGTTCTGGAATAACGGCTTTCCACCTTGTTTTTTGGCTATAAGGGAGGATAGCCGCTTGATCAGAGCGAATTCGCCGATTTCTTTTACTTTCATTATTTTGGATTATAGCATGCGTAAAGTTTAACTCCAATCAAAAACAGGTACAGGATTGGAGTTATTAAGAATTTTTTTGGAAATATCATGAACGGATATATCATTTATTTGACTTAAGTGTTAAAATAATATGAGGGGGGATTTGAATTGGGGGTGGGTTGTGTTTCAGAGATTGGGGGTATTATTCTCGCCGGCGGAAAAGGTCAAAGGCTCGGCCAAGAGAAGGCCTGTGTTGATATTGGTGGGCGTAGCCTACTTGAGAGAGCAATTGCAAAGCTGGAATGTTTCGTCAATGAAATCGTGATTGTGAAATCACTGGGAAGTCACACTCCATTTGCCAGTGAGGGCTCCACAAAAGTGGTGAATGACCATGTAAGTGGTAAAGGTCCTTTGGCGGGAATTCATGCCGGTTTAGTACACTCCTCATTTTTGACCAATGTCGTTTTAGCTTGCGATATGCCTTTGGTGAGCAGTGAATTATTAAGTTATATGGTCAAAATGAGTGCAGGTTATGATATTGTTGTCCCGCGTATAAACAGGTGTTATGAACCTTTGGCGGCAGTTTATTCAAAGGAATGTATATGCGTGATTGAGGATATGCTGTCCCAAGATGTTTTAAAGGTTGAGGCATTGTTTCCAAGGATGCGGACGCGGTTTGTTGACAAGAAGGAAATAATAAGATTTGACCCTGAGAATTGTGGTTTTATGAATATTAATAGGCCGGCCGATATTGAAAAGGCCAGGAGGATTTTGGGAGGAACTAGGATTGGTATTTGATTCGGATTGTTTTGTATTCAAGGCGCCGCCTAGTATTGCTAGAGCACGGCGAGTTTTAATTAAGCCTGCTGCTGGTGTAAGTGCGCCGTACCCGCTCACGACAAGTCGCGAGATGATGGTTTCAATTATTATGGGCATTCGACAAATCAGCGATGCCGATATTCTTATCCTTGAAGGGACACCCAGCGGAGAGCCTATGGCCTCAGTCTATAAAGAGTTACGCTATGATTTTCCCAGAGTATTAACACTTGACGTGCGTGACACAACTCTGGTGGAAGTGGAAAATCCTTTGTCAAAACCGCTTGTTATGCCAACTTTCATGCTGCCAAACGTGATTCTTTCCAGTGATTACCTTATTAGTGTAACTCCGCTGAAAGTGATTAATGGGATAGGACGGCTCAGTATTTCCAATTTGCTAGGTTTAATTCCATCTAACAGATATGGTAGTGGGAACAATGGTGGATGGGAAGAATTGTATGCCTTAGGGATTGATAAAGTGTTAACGGATTTATTTTATACCATGCCCTTTGATTTAGGAGTAGTAGAAGGCAGAGAGAAGTTTAGTGCAACTTCTGGTAATAATGACGGACAAAGAGAACCGGTAGGTAAAGTATTCGTTGGCGAGCCGTATATGGTGGATTTGGAAGTTTCACAATCCTTGGGAATAAAGGTAGATTACCTTAAGTCAATAGATGAAGCTAAAGCTGACTTGGAGTTATAGAAGGTATTTGGTAGATTCTCACTCCATTAACCTCTTGCTTTTAGAACTAAGGAATACAGCCTTGTCTTGCTTTGGATAGTAGTACATATTTTTTGCAAAGTGATTTAAGATTTGCTACTCTTTTGCGGAGATTAAGGAGGAAATTATGGGAAATCGTGATATGGGTCATAAAGAAACTAAGAAACCTAAAAAGGGGTGCAAAAGGCCTTCAGTCGGTGGGATGATTGTGCCAACGCCTGAAGTAGAGGTTATCAAGAAAAAGAAGAGAGTTGATTCAGATAATTAATAGGGTTCTGTATATGCTGGGGTTGTCAACGTCAATACTTTTTGGGGCAGAGAATTAAGCACTAGTTTTCCGTAGCCATAGAAATTCCAATATTTAAGTCAGATAGTTTATCAGAGACAGATTAGCAGATAGTATTTCAATATTTGACACTCTAGGTAAAATAACAGGTGAATTCTTGTGATAAGGAGATGTTTCAAAGAGCACAGAATTTGATACCACTTATTGGTTCCAAAAGGACGTTACCCCCAAAATTAAAGCCAACAGGATTTAGAGTTCTCCGCTAAAATATATAAGTGGAGGGCTTAAATGAAAGCCAAGCGTTACACAGAGG
>WRNG01000004.1 GCA_009776735.1 Dehalococcoidia bacterium
AGCGGTTTTATTTCTGTGGATACCTGCGGATTTTGGCGAGCCCAATCAGCCACATAACGCTCAAGCCTGCCGATAGCAATCGGCGCGCCTCTTTTTTCCAGCAAGCAATGTGATTCACATTGTGTCTCCTGCGGACAGACCCTCCCACAAATTCCGGGCAAAGCGTTTTTCTCTTTGATTACAGCTAAAGCTTTTGGCAAATCGTCTTGGCATATAGCAACAATAAAGGAGGTGATATCAATACTAACGGGACAGCCTTTTACACAATTTTTTTTCACACAAGACAAACAGCGCAAAGCCTCTTCTTTCATTTGTTCTGGGGTGTATCCAAGTGCCACTTCGCTAAAGTTACGCGCTCTTTTTTCGGGCGCTTGGCGTGGCATATCCACTCGCTGTAGATTTAGCGGATTAGGCATTCTTCACCTCATTCCCAATACATGTTCCTCGCTGACATTTCCATTGTTGCCAGGCTTTTTCTTCTTCATCACGATAAGCTTTCTGGCGCGCCATTAATTCATCCCAATCCACACTATGCCCATCAAAATCAGGACCGTCAACACAGGCAAAACGGGTAACCCCATCCACTGAAACGCGACAACAACCACACATTCCGGTCCCATCCACCATAATCGGGTTTAGAGATACGACTGTTTTTACGCCAAAAGGCTTAGTGGCAAGAGAGCATCCTTTCATCATAATGGTCGGTCCAATTGCAATAACACGAGAAACATCTTTGTTAGCCGTGAGAATATCCTGTAGAGGTTCGCTAACCAACCCTTTCCGTCCATAAGAACCATCATCCGTAGTAATAATCATTTCATCACTATACATCCCAACTTCACTTTCCCAGAAAAGCAATTCTTTGCTACGTACTCCCACGATACTGATGACACGATTCCCGGCTTGTTTCATTGCCCTCGCGATCGGCATAATCGTAGCTACCGCAAACCCTCCTGCCACACAAACTACCGTGCCTGTTTTTTCAATATGCGTCGGCAGTCCCAAAGGTCCGACAAAATCAGTTATTTCATCTCCAGCGGTTAAAGATGCTAACTTGGAGGAGGTTAATCCCACTTCCATAAACACTACTGTAACACTACCTTGCGCTCGATCCCAATCTGCCAGTGTTAGCGGGATTCGCTCTCCATTCTCACCATGACGCAATATTATGAACTGTCCTGCTTGGGCTCGTTCAGCTACTTTAGGGGCCTTGATTACAAACAAATGGACGCTCGGGGTCAGATCTTCCCGTTTAAGTATTCTGTACAAATGAACCTACCTTCCACTGTTTATCGAAAATTTCAGCGGGCAAGAGAATCCCGCCCGTGCTATACTTTACAATAGCCGTAGCGTCTTTTCAAATACTTCTTTGCGCTTGTCTGGTACAATTGTACAATAACATATTGGTCATTATCCTTCACGAGGTGAATGTTGTGTCAAAAGAAATGGTACATGTCGGATTCGGAAATATTTTAGCCATCAATCGCGTAATTGCGATTGCTTCCCCCAATTCAGCACCCACCAAACGCACTATCCAAGAGGCCCGTAATAAGGGTATATTAGTCGATATGACCAACGGTCGCCGTACCAAAGCCGTGATTTTTGTTGACAGCGGACACATTGTATTAGCCGCCCTCGCACCCGAAACAATCTCCGGCAGATTACAAGTTAACTGCAGCAGCGCTGCCATACACTCGGATCTCAATGATGAAGCCGTTTAACTCGACTACCAATGAGCAAGTACTAACGACGACAAACCTAGTCTTGGTCTTTTCGGGGCCTTCCGGAGCCGGCAAAGATTTCACAATCGACGCCATGAAAGAGCGTCGCATACCGTTTCAACATATTACGACCAATACCACCCGCACAATTCGCCAAGGCGAAACTGACGGAGAACACTATAACTTCATATCCGTTCCAAAGTTTGAGGAATTAATTAGGACCAACGGGCTTTTGGAATACGCTGAGGTTTACGGTCACTATTACGGGGTACCGAAGGAACCTGTTCGCCAAGCACTAGCACAGTATCAAGACGTTGTTATTAAAGTTGATGTACAGGGAGCAATGAGTGTCAAAGAAAACCTCCCAGACTCCATTCTGATATTCATTATGCCTCCGTCAATAGAGGAACTGGAAAAACGATTGCATGAGCGTGGTACCGAAACCGAGGATTCTATAAAGCTACGTCTTGCCACTGCCCGCGCGGAAATAGAACAGTCTTCCCAGTTTGATTACATTATCGTCAGCCACTCAAACCGCATTAATGAAATCCTGGACAAAATTGTGACCATCATTTCCGATGAAAAAACTCGTGTCCCCCCACGTCAATATAATTTTTAGCAAAAAATACGGAATAAAAAACCTGTCGCAATAAGTTCTGGCTATTCCAAAGAGTCCTTTATTGACCCATCTCCAGCTTTTTCATCAGCAGCTATAGCTAAACGGTTTTTTACCAGCAGGTCATAGTCTTGCAAAACTGTGTGGCAGTCACCGTCGGCAGTAATTAAACCTTTATTCATGATCATAACCCGCGAACAAAGAGCTTGCACCATTTCTAAGTCATGGGAAACAATCAGTTTGGTTTGCGGCAATCCGCGTAACAGCTTAATTAGTTGCCATTTACCAACGGGATCAAGACTAGAACTTGGTTCATCAAACACCAGTAGTGGTGGAGACATCGCCAGTACTGTTGCTATGGCAATACGTCGTTTTTCTCCCAGACTTAAGTGGTGTGGCGAACGTTGTTCGTACCCACCCATACCCACCGCTCTTAGCGCTTGTTGTACCACACAAAGCACTTCGGCCTCTTTCATCCCCAAATTAAGGGGACCAAAAGCCACATCATCAAAAACCGTGGGGGAAAACAGTTGATCGTCAGGATTCTGAAAAACCATCCCTATCTGCCGCCTGACAGTTTTGAAGCTCTTTTTCCGTACCACTTGCCCCAACACTCGCACAACCCCACAATGCGACTGTAATAACCCGTTCAAATGAAGCAACAAGGTTGATTTACCGGCCCCATTAGGCCCGATAAGCGCCACACACTCCCCTTCGTGAATACTCAGACTTACCCCACGAAGCGCCGGTTGTCCATCGGGATAGGAGAACTTGAGGTTTTCAATTGCAAGAACTTCAGCCACTGATGCTCCTCAACAGTAATGGAATCAAGACAATAACCGCTGATGCCACTAAAATGATCAAAAGATATACCACATCCACAAAGTGCAAACTGAGACGGTCAAAAAAACGGCTGTGTCCTTCAAATCCTCGCGCTAACATAGCTCCGTAAACTCGCTCTCCCCTCTCAAAACTACGGATAAACAAGGCTCCTACCATAAAACCTAGAGTACGGACATGAAGACGAATTCCCCCACCAAAAGAACGGCTATTGCGTGCCTGTGACAAATGCTCAGCCTCATCACTCAGCACAAAAACATAGCGGGACATGAAGCTCATCAGCATTATCATTATTCTGGGCATTTTAAGCTTTTCCAGCCCTTTTAACAGCTCTCCCATGCCAGTGGTTGCCGTAAGGCTTATTATGGACTGAATCGAAAGCCAAGCCTTACACATTATGTCTGCCGCAAGAAGGAGCCCTTCTCTCTTTATGCCAATATGCCAGTTCCATATATTCACCGCTCCAATTTCTGCTCCTTCTTTGAAAAAGGGCAGAAAAACCACCACTAAAAGAACGAATGGGATTACTACTGATGAACGTTTGAGAACATAAGCAACAGGCACGCGTGACAGCAGTATCAAGCACACATTGAGAATTAAAAACAACCCGTATGCGAGCCACTCAGTTCTCGGCACTGCCACCACTGCAATCACCATCACCAACATTGCCAAAAATTTAACCCGCGGGTCCAGCTTATGGATAAAACTGCCTGTTTCGCGGTATTGATCTAAAAAGTGGTATTTCATGCTATCTAGCCATTATTTATTCTAGCAGTATCAGAAGGTGTTTTGGTATTGTTTTTTCTGGCAATTAGCCAAACCAAAGTAAAAGCCAACGCAAATACCAGAATCGTACCTATCCAACCAGCTAAAACACCTGCCACTGCTTCATTCTGAATCCCGGGGAAGAGATAGTCGGCAATCAAAACAAAAGGAGGTTCTATAATCCGTTCTGTTAAATTATGATCTTCAACCACTCGTTCCAAACCATCCGGAGCCGCTGAGGCTAAAGGAGCAAACGTTGCTAGAAGTAGGCAAAAAGCGAAAGCTACCAGCCACCATTTCTTATTCTTCATCGGTCTGCCAACTTTCTTGTAAATCAAGTAAATCCGCTCTGGTTTTACGCAATAGAGTCAGTGCGGCCACAGTTATTGCCCCTTCCAGTAAACCAATTATGGCATGCGTACCAAACATGGCTGGCAACACCACCCTTAAAGGAATAACGTCAGAAATAACAATCTCCAGGGAACAAGCCACGGATGCCAATACAACCGAACACCAAGCTGCTGCGAAACTCAAAATTGTTTTGGTTCGAACATTGTTTTCAAAAAGCTTCAATCCCAATTGATATATTAAATAGGCTGCTCCCCCGCCGACAATACCCATATTGAAAATGTTGGCTCCCAGAGCTAAGATGCCTCCGTCTTGGAAAATAAAACACTGCACTATAAGCACCAGTGTAAGAATAATCAGTGTAGCCCAAGGTCCTAATAGGACAACACACAATGCCGCTCCCAAAAAATGCCCTGACGTGCCACCAAAAACTATTGGCACATTGAGCATCTGCGCAGCAAAAATAAAAGCGGCCAGTACGCCCATCATCGGAATTTGCTTCTCGCCTAGTTTTTTCCCAACAACCCGTACAGCACCCGCAACTCCACCAGTGGATATCACCGCTGTGCCAACTAAAGTCCCCGCATTAAGTAAACCATCAGGAATATGCATTCGTGTTATTTCGTACTTGCCATTGCTTGCAATTGCTATTCTATTGCAAGAACAAATCAAAATTTTTATGTGCATTCCTCACAACGACCAAAAATGGCCATGTGATTCAAATCAGCTCGAAAACGATATCTTTCTATAAGCATATCAGAAAGCGGAGCCAGTGCTGCCGCATCTAAATCAATCACATGACCACAAACAGAACAGACTAAGTGGTGATGGTGGTCATGTCCAGCACTATGGAAGCGCACTCTCCCATCACCCATATCGGTTTCCGCGACCAATCCCATTACCTTGAGTAACTCCAGCGTCCGATATACCGTCGAGATATTTAGCCCAGCGTAATTGTGGCGTACCCCTTCGTATATTTCTTCAGCGCTAATATGCCCACTCGCTTCCTCAATCGCTTGAAGGATCATCAACCGCTGCGGAGTAATGCGATATCCCTTTTGGGCAAGACTAGCCAAAACATCTCGGTTAGGTATCATAATGAAAGGCATTGTAGCAAGTATTCGCAGATATTGCAAGTGTGTTGCAATATCTGCTTGTCGCAGTATTGTTACTGTTCAAAGATATTTAATTTTCAACTGTTTAATGTCTCACGCCTATTTGTCTATGGACTTTTAGCTGTGGCCGTTGTAGAATGGTAGCGCTGTCCAATGGAGCAACCCCCACTATGAAAGTATTGTTATCGAAGATGGATTTTAAGCACTAGGCCTATAGCGGCTGGTGCTTTTTTATTATTATTAGGAGGTGTGCCATGCAATCCAGTCTAATTGGAAAAATTGAAAAAGCCACCCGTTATTCTCAAGAACCTGACCGCATCACCTTTAACGAATTCAAAGTAACATTTCGCGGAAATAACAGCGATCATACTGTCTGTTATACCGATAAAAAATGGCTTTGTACCTGTAGCTTCTTTCATGATCGTGGGCTTTGTGCTCATACAATGGCTTTGGAGAAAGTACTGGAGCGTATGCTTCCCTCCGAAGCTCTCACCAATTTCAACGCAACTGAAATACCTGTTTAATACTTTGAGGCTAATAACTCAGCCTGTTGGCCCATTTTAGCGCCTCTCCAACAATAAACAGTGAGCCAGTGACGCAAATAAGGGCATCCTTGTCTGCTTTCTTTACGGCATAATTCAGAGCGTTCACAACATCAGAAACAATAGTTACCGTTTCCGCCTTACCACGGAAAGACTGCTCAAGCTCTTGTGCTGATAACGCCCGAGGATGTTGTGATTTGGTGGTGATGATAATATCAAACAAACCGAATAATTCTTGGGCAACTGAAACATGATCCTTGTCGGATGACATTCCAATCACCAGTATACGCTTACGGAATTTTCCTGCTTGCAACAAATCGCACAGCGCAGTTTTGAGTTCATGCGCCGCTTGTAAATTATGAGCACCATCAATTACCACTAGAGGTTTTTGGCGAATGAACTGGAATCGCCCCGGCCAGCGTACTTGGTTCAAACCAGATTCTATGCTTTCTTTGGTAATATGATACCCACTCTCCGCCAGAACCTCTAACGCGCCTATTGCAACTTGGACATTTTCCCGCTGAAACCTTCCTTGTAACGGCAGTTCAATATGGTATGAACCTAAGCGCCCATTTATATCAAGTGCCTGAGGTCCTTGTTGCCCAACCTTACCAAGGCAAGTAATATCAATACCGACACGAATAAGCTGGGCATCATTAACACGACAAGACTCTATAATCACATCCTCTGCTTTTGGTTCTTGTTGGGCACATACTAGTGGGACACCATATTTAATGATGCCTGCCTTTTCCTTAGCGATCATATCAAGCGTATCACCTAATACATCAGTATGATCCATTCCCAGTGTAGTTATTGCGCATACTTTCGGGTGGACCACATTGGTAGCATCAAGCCTGCCCCCCAATCCAACTTCAACGACTTGGAAGTCTACTTTTTCTTGAGCAAAATAGACAAAACCAATAGCCGTTAAGACTTCAAAAGTAGACAAATTGCCATATGTGGCTTCTTTATTGATGTACTCTATTTCTGGTTCCAATTTATTAAGACAATTCACCAAAGCTTTTCGTGGAATAAGTTTCCCATTGATACGAAAACGTTCTTCAAAATCGATTAAATGAGGCGAAACGTACAGTCCAGTTTTGTAGCCAGCAGCACAGAGAACAGAGGCCACCATAGCCGCAGTACTGCCCTTCCCTTTTGTGCCAGCAATATGCACACAGGGGGCAATAAGATGCAAATTCTCAACCCTCTCCATCAGCAATTGCATACGCCTGAGGTCAAAAAAAACTGGCGCATGCGGTTGATGCGAAGTCTCATAGTCGGAAAGACTATTCAGATATTTTAAGGCTTTTCGATATTTATCCATAAGTTATTGCATATACTATTCTGTTTTCCAGGATCCTTTTTCTCCTTGTACATATTATGTCAGTTTGGCAGACAAAATGCCATCCTTCCGCTGACGTTAATTTTTCGCTACTCTTACGATTATGCTATAATGTGAGGTATATTTCAGCTTGAGGTTCGCGCATTACGTTGCTCAATAATTGTCCTGTTGACAAGTGCAAATCTCTCAATATTTCTCATCGGAAGGTATTTGAATTATGACGCAAGAAGAATATAACGAAATAGCTAGTGACACTAACGAAGCCGCATCCGACTATTCTGCAGCTGATATTCAAGTCATGGAAGGACTAGAAGCAGTTCGTAAGCGTCCCGGTATGTATATCGGTTCTACTGATCAGCGCGGTTTGCATCATTTGGTTTACGAAATAGCCTACAATTCAGTTGATGAGGCCATGTCTGGCATCTGTACCCATATCTCAATCACCATCTCGCCGGAGAATGTGGTAACCGTTGAAGATAATGGACGAGGAATTCCAGTGGACATCCATCCTACCACCAAAGTATCGGCCTTGGAGACTGTTATGACTGTATTACACGCCGGAGGCAAATTCGGCGGCAAGGCATATCAGGTTTCTGGAGGTCTTCACGGCGTGGGGGCATCGGTGGTGAATGCCCTTTCCGAATGGATGTCAGTAAGCGTAAAACGTGACGGCAAACTCTATAAACAAGAATACAAACGGAGTATTCCACAAGGACCAGTGGCTGTTGTGGGCACTTCTGCAAACACTGGCACTATTTCCAGTTTCTTGGCTGATAAAGATATTTTTAGCGAAACTGAATACGATTTTGAGGTGCTAGCCGAACGAATTCGGGAAACTGCCTACTTAAACCGAGGGCTAGAAATATCTTTTATTGATCAGCGTCACGGACTGGAACAAACCTACTATTTTGAGGGTGGTATTTCCGGCTTTGTACGTCGCTTAAATCGAAATCGATCTGTCGTACATTCAAGCCCCATCTATATATACAAGCCGGTTGATAAAGTTGTCGTCGAAGTAGCTTTACAGTACAACACTGGCTATAACGAAAATACAATTAGCTTTGCTAATTGCGTTAACACCATGGATGGTGGAACGCATATGACAGGCTTTCGATCCGCCCTTACTCGCGCTCTCAACGACTACGCGCACAAGAATAAATTCCTAAAAGATGATGACCCCAACCTGACGGGAGACGATGTTCGTGAAGGTTTGACCGCCGTAATCAGTGTCAAACTACCTGAGCCTCAGTTTGAAGGACAGACTAAAGGCAAGCTGGGCAATATTGAAGTTAAAAGCATTGTGGAGAGTGTTGTCAGCGATGGATTGGCACTATTCTTGGAGGAGCATCCTGACGACGCCAAAAGAATTCTTGATAAATGTATCACTGCTTCCAAGGCTCGCGAGGCAGCCCGCAAAGCTCGCGACTTAGTAATCCGTAAAGGTTCGTTGGATTCTGGTACTCTGCCTGGCAAATTAGCGGATTGTTCTGAAAAAGATCCTACCCTGTGCGAATTATACCTAGTGGAAGGTGATTCTGCTGGCGGTTCGGCCAAGCAAGGGCGTAATCGTCGCTTTCAAGCAATCCTGCCGCTCCGCGGGAAAATTCTCAATGTGGAAAAAGCCTCTCCAGATAAAATGTTGGCTCACGAGGAAATAAGGGCGCTAATCACGGCACTTGGTACCAGTATCGACACTGAGTTCGATATTAACAGGCTTCGCTATCACCGAGTAGTGCTCATGACTGATGCTGATGTGGACGGGGCACATATCCGGACGTTACTTTTAACTTTCTTCTTCCGCCACTTAGTGGAAATAATTAACCAAGGCCATTTATACGTCGCCCAACCTCCACTCTACCGAATTCATGCTGGCAAAGAAGAACATTGGCTATATTCTGACCAAGAAAAAGATGATATGCTGGCCAGTATGAGAAAAAACAATCGACGTACCGACGTACAACGATACAAGGGCCTGGGAGAGATGAGTGCTGAACAACTCTGGGAAACTACTATGAACCCATTGACAAGAACTTTACTTCAAGTTACGGTAGAGGATGCCTCCAAGGCAGACAGCATATTCAGTATGTTGATGGGAGATGAAGTGCTACCACGCAAAAACTTTATCCAAGCACATGCTACATCAGTGAAGAATCTCGATATTTAAAGTTCTGATTGAACTCGAGAAGCCTATGTCCGTCACAGTAAAAACCCTAGGCTAAGTGCTTATCCCACTGACAAAGTTACAGCAGCTTAAACAACATCTTATGATTAAACGGTCGCCTGTGCTCAATCGAACAGATTGGTCGCATCCCGTCGAGTATTTCCACCGAATTTCCCCAATCATAACAATAGACCTCTTGCGAAATTACAATAGACGTTCATAATTACAGATGCCAGCAATGAGATTGAAACGTCGACCAAAGCGTTTTCTGCGGTTACGGTAGTAGTTTCATTGCAGCACGCTATCTTATTGGATTTTTATTTGGAAGCCCATTTCTTCGCGGAAACTGCTTGGGTGTATTCTTGATTTTTCTTACCACCACCAAACAGCGATTATCATCCATTGCAGGCATAGAAACAGGTATAATAAACTCTTCCATTCCTCCAAGCACATCAATCGCTTTCCGAGCAGAAAATAACTCCTCCTTTATTTCCCCTTTCTTCTGTGCAATAACTCTGCCATCAACCCTACATAGCGGCAACATTAACTCACAAAGATTTGCCATTTTGGCAAGCCCTCTACTGACCACAGCGTGATATTGCTCGCGATAAGTAGTATCCTGTGCAACATCCTCAGCACGCCCATTTAGAACAATGGTGTCAAGATTAAGTTCCACGCATATGTGATTTAAGAAGTCACATTTTTTCTTGGTTGCTTCAAGCAGGCTTAATGCTATTTGCGGAAATACAATCTTTAGTGGCAAACCCGGAAACCCTGCGCCACTTCCAACATCGATTAGAGAAAAGTAATCGGGTAATGGATTGGGGAAAGCCAATAACACCGATAGTGAATCCATAAAGTGCTTGCGGAAAACGTCCTTTCGCTCGGTAATCGAGGTAAGATTCATGCGTTCATTCCATTCAATAAGCAATTCATAGTAAGTCTGAAACTGAAATACTTGCCTTTCACTGAGAGAAATACCAAATTGGCTCATATAACTATTTAACTCTTGCATAACGTTATTATAACAGACTAATCCGTTACGATTTTGCATCAGTTAGCGGCCTGTGTTATATTTGTTTCACCGCTGGGGGTGCTTATTGCTGAGAGTTTTCTTATGAAACAACCCTTGTGGCCTGATCTCGTTAATCCGAGCGGAGGTAAGCGGAAGTGTTGTCCGACATTTCCCTGCCGGCATTTTTTACTAGGGGGAAAGTGTATGACGCAATTAGAACAAGCTAAACAAGGTATTGTTTCCCAACGGATGAAAGAAGTCGCATGTCGAGAAAGCGTCACTCAAGCATTTGTTCTACAAGGAGTGGCCGACGGAACAATTGTTATCCCTGCCAATACTAACCATCCCCATGCCGTTACCTGTGGCGTAGGCAAAGGGCTTTCCACTAAAGTTAATGCCAATCTTGGCACTTCTTCAGACTGTGTCAATCTGAAAACTGAACTCAACAAACTAAAGATGTCTATTAACGCTGGTGCTGATGCAGCAATGGATTTATCCACCGGAGGAGACCTACCCAATATAAGACGAGCAATCCTAAACGAAGCTACCATTCCTATCGGAACAGTGCCGATTTACCAAGCTGGTGTACAAGCACTGAACACACACAACGCAATCGTAAAAATGACTGTGGATGATTTGTTTAACGCTATCTTGGAACACTGCCAAGACGGCGTGGATTTCATAACCGTCCATTGTGGGGTAACTCAGCGTGTAATTTCACTTTTAAAACAACAACGACGCGTGACAGATATTGTGTCGCGTGGTGGTTCCTTTCTGATGGGATGGATGCTATACAACGAGCGTGAAAACCCTCTCTACGAACATTTTGATCGTTTGCTACACATAGCTAGGAAATACGATGTAACCTTAAGTTTAGGCGACGGACTTAGACCAGGCTGCGGCGCTGATGCAACTGATAGAGCGCAAATTGAAGAATTAGTCACTCTCGGTGAGCTAGTTCAACGCTCGCGTGAGGCTGGTGTTCAGGTAATGGTTGAGGGTCCAGGCCACGTACCGATCAACCAAATTGAAGCTAATATATTGATTCAAAAGAAACTTTGCCAAGAGGCTCCATTTTATGTTCTAGGGCCTTTGGTGACCGATATAGCAGCTGGTTACGACCATATTACTTCAGCGATTGGGGGGGCGGTGGCAGCAGCATACGGAGCTGATTTTCTCTGTTACGTCACACCTGCCGAACACTTGTCACTTCCCGACGCGGAAGATGTATACCAAGGAGTAATAGCTTCTCGCATTGCTGCTCACGCCGCTGATATTGCCAAAGGAGTAAAAGGGGCTGCTGAGCGGGATTTGAAGATGTCAGAAGCTCGCAAGAAATTAGATTGGGATACGCAATCCGCGCTGGCGCTGGATCCACAAAGAGTTCGCTACGTACACAAAAAACAACATACTAGCGGAGAAGCTTGTTCAATGTGCGGGAAGTTCTGTGCTATGCAACTAGTGTCTCAACATTTAGGCATAGAAATGGCTAAGTGCTGATAACTACATAAAGCTTCTCTGATGCTTTGAACATATAGCACTCAATGGCATAATTCTAGGCATACTTCAGGTTGGAGAAATCAGCGCACATTTCTTTTCGGCTACTTAGTCTTTCAACCACTACCTTTCTTACTCGGTTTGCCATTGAAAAATTCCCATACTTTTGCTAGAATGAAGTAGTGAAATTGATTGACAGCCTTCTTATCCCAGTGTTCCTACTGACCGGTACCGCTATATTTTTCTGTATCGGTTGGGCATTGGACAAGTACCTAATGAAACATCTTCATAGAAATCATAATACGATAGAGCACGGACCGATTGTTACCAATCCTCCTGAATTATAGATAGAGATATTTATCTCTTATATACTCGGCGACTGTAGCTGGTACCAAGTGTTCAACTGACAACCCCTTTGAAATCCTATCTCGAATATTTGAAGCCGAAATGTCAATAAGCGGCTGAGCCATCATTATAACTCTTTGCGCAAGTGCCGGCAAAGCTGTGTCAAGGGTTGACAAATCAATTTCTTTATAGCCGCAGCGCGGTACTACCACAAATTGACACAGTTTTGTTAAAGCATCCGCTTCATGCCATTGCGATAAGTTTAGAAAGTTATCATAACCTAAGATAAAAAAAACCTCATCACTTGGCCCAAGACGTTCTTGAATTTGACGGATAGTATCAATGGTATAAGTAGGGCCTAAGCGCTCTATTTCAACAGTAGAGAGGCTATAGCGTGCGTCTCCATCGATTGCCCTGCGAATCATTTCAACCCGATCTTTAGGAGCCGATATTTTAAGCTCCGCCTTGAGCCATGGTTGCCCAGCAGGAATGAAAATCACCTTTGCAGATAAATGCTTTGACACCTCTTCCGCAACTTTGAGATGTCCGTTATGGATAGGATCAAAGGTTCCTCCCAAGATTGCGACGTTCATGACTTTACCATGTCCACTCAAAGTCGCCTATGCGTAACCTATCCCCAGCTTTAATTCCGGCACGCTCGATAACATGGCGCAACCGAGGACTTGTAATTCTCCCCCCAATTTGACGTCGCACCTCAGGATCTCTGATATCACTACCAGCCACCATTCGTTCAAGGCCCGGTGAATGCACAATGAAAATACCATCCTCTGATTCCTCCACTCTCAACCCGCGATTAATGGCAAGAGGATTAAGTATCGGCGCTTCTTTAGGCAAGGCTGGCAGAGGATGTTGTTGCAAAAACTCAAACGCTTCATCCATAAGATCATTGATACCATCTCCAGTCTGCGCTGAAATGAAGTGTATTCTAATGCCAGCTGCTTTAAAGAGCTTACGCAATTCAGTTTTACGGGCTTTGACCTCTTCTTTGTCAATCTTATTTATTACGACTATTTGTGGTTTGCGCGACAAAGATGCGTCAAACATAGACAGTTCATTGTTAGTGGCAATCATATCGTCCATCGGCGAAGCTGAAGACCCATCCAGCAAGTGAATCAACACTCTTGTACGTATGGCATGCCGTAAAAAATCATGACCAAGTCCTTTACCTAAATGGGCACCCTCGATAAGCCCAGGAATTTCACATATGATAAATCTCTCTTTAGTGGATTGAACCACCCCCAGCATAGGATCAATAGTAGTAAAAGCATAATTGCCAATTTTAGGATTTGCCGCAGTTGACGCGCCTAAAAGAGATGATTTACCCACGTTAGGATAACCAATAATACCTACATCCGCTAGCAGACGTAACTCCATGACAATGCTTTTTCGTTCTCCTCCCACACCTTTTTCTGCTAGCCGTGGTGTTTGGTTACTTGCCGAGGCAAAATGTGAGTTACCCAAACCTCCGTTCCCGCCACTGGCCATTACGACACATTGCTGATCATTGGTTAAATCATCGATTAACAATAACTCTCCGTATTCATCATATGTCTGAATCATTGTTCCAACCGGTACGAACAATGTTAAATTAGCCCCGTTTTTACCGTGTTTTCTCTGTCTTTGTCCATGACCGGCATTCTCGGCTTGGTATAGTTTGCCATTATGAAAAAAAGCCAATGTTGTTAAACTGGCATCAGCTTGAGCAATAACATCGCCTCCTTTACCACCATCACCACCATCTGGACCACCATAAGGTACAAACTTTTCACGGCGAAACGTTACAGCTCCGTTCCCGCCATCACCTGCTTTTACCGAAATTGAAACTTTGTCTAACATAGTTATTGAAACGCTAATAGTTATTAAACTATCCAATTAAATCAAGATTTTGTTAGTAGCTTGGTAATAATCATAATAATAGCACAATGAAATTTCTTATGCGTGTATAGCTGTGAATAATTATGCAAAAGAAATAGAATAAGGTAACTTTGCGTCTCAACTTTTGTAAAGATATACAAAGAGAAACATAATTATCAAAAATCTATGCAATTATTTTGAACTTACCGAAAAACAAAGCAGTGGATTTACCTCGCACCTAAGGACTGATTTTGAAGGCGATAGGATAATCGCTTCCAAAGAATGATTCTTTACTTTTGAACGTTTGTTGCGCTATTCTTGCGTGGAGGAGAAAAAGCAAATTGTTTCAAGCACCACGTGGTACACAAGATATTCTGCCTGAAGATCAGCGCTTTATTCATTTCATCCAAGAAAAAGTGAAGGTATTGGCGCATCTCTACGGATACTACCGAATTGACACTCCTACTTTTGAGGAAGCAGGGTTGTTTGTACGCACAGTAGGAGAAGGCACTGATATTGTGGAAAAAGAGATGTATACTTTCACTGATCTTAGCGGTGGACAAATGACATTGCGTCCGGAAGGAACCGCACCAGTTTGCCGGGCTTACATTGAACATGGGATGGCCTCGTTAGCACAGCCAATCAAACTGTACTATCACGCACCAATCTTTCGCTATGAAAGACCACAAGCCGGTCGTTTTCGTCAGCATCACCAATTCGGTTTTGAAGCCATTGGCGAGGCCGACGCCTCGTTGGATGCTGAAATGATTGATATGGCTTGGCGTTTGTTTGCTTCACTTGGGCTTCAGAGTCTCACACTTCAAATCAATAGTATTGGTTGCTCTCAATGTCGCCCAGCTTATCTTGGCAAACTAAAAGAGTATTATCGCGGACTTAATGCGGAGCTTTGCGGAGATTGTAAAGTAAGGTTGGAAAAAAATACTCTACGTTTGCTGGATTGCAAAAAAACAACTTGCCAACCTTTTGCGGACGGCTCTCCACACAGCGCTACCCATTTATGCTCCGAATGCGATGAGCATTTTGGGCAGCTGAGAAAGAATCTGAATGCTTTGGGGTTAACTTATTCAATTAATCCTAGATTAGTGAGGGGGCTGGACTACTATAATAAAACGGTTTTTGAAATTCAACCAGCTGATGAGGGTGGACAAAGTACACTGGCAGGAGGGGGTCGCTACGATGGATTGATTGCTGAGCTCGGTGGACATTCGACACCTGCTGTGGGTTTTGCTACAGGGATAGAACGAATAGTTCTTAATCTCAAGAAGCAGAATATTTGCATTCCGGAAATTGCCAAACCAGTAATATATGTTGCCTGGTTAGGAGAAGTGGCACGCGAAGTGGCAATAAAAACAACTGTTGCACTTCGTCGCAACAGCATTTCAACACTGTGCACATATACACCTCGTAGCTTGAAGTCTCAGTTACGACAGGCGGACGGGGCTGGCTGTCGTTATGTTGCTATTATTGGGGAGGATGAGGTGACGCGTGGAGTGCTTACTTTGCGCGACCTAGACACCGCACAGCAGGAAGCGGTTACCATTGAGCGGTTAGCTGAAGAATTGACTAATAGGACTAGTGGTTCCGAAAAGAGATTTGATGTTAACGCCTAACGTAGTTATATATACCGATGGAGCATGTCTTGGCAACCCCGGCAGAGGTGGCTATGGAGTCATTGTTGAAACTGGTGGCAAGCATCAAGAAATAAGCGGTGGGTTTCGCCTAACGACCAACAATCGAATGGAAATTATGGCAGCTATCTGTGGGCTGGAGTCTTTAAGAGAAAGCTCAGAAGTTGCTATTTTCAGTGATTCTCAATATTTGGTGCGTGCCATGACAGAGGGTTGGGTGTATAAGTGGCGAAAGCAAGGTTGGATGCGCAATTCGAAGGATCATGCGCTCAATGTGGATTTATGGGTACGATTGCTTCAGTTATGTCAAAAACATCAGGTAAAGTTTTACTGGGTACGCGGTCATAACAATCAGGCACAGAACGAGCGTTGTGACACTTTAGCCAATGAAAGCGCCAAGAAGGAAAATTTACTCCCAGATGCTGTCTACGAGTCTTTTTAGTGAACTGGTTAACAAGGTAACCGTGAACCGATAAAAGTGCGTTGCCCATTTAGGAACTCAATGGCTGACAATGCGCGTTTTCCTTCAACTTGTAAGCGTCGAAGTTCCAATAACCCTTGCCCTGTGCATACGGCGCACCCACGCCCCAGTGTGACCACTGAGCCCGTTGGGTATTGGAGTTCGCTTTCAACGGGATATACTTCTAGCAACTTCACAACCTTCCCATTGAATTTAGTGAAGACTCCTGGCCAAGATTGATAGGCTCTTGCCATTCGCCAAATATCTACGGCTGGTAAAGACCAGTCTATTTCGCCGTCTCCTTTTTCCAATGATATCGAAGAAGTAGCTTCAGAATGTTCCTGAGCGCGAGCTTTGATACTGCCTTGAACCCATAAAGGCAAGACTTCGGATAACATTGTGGCAGAAACAATGGCCAGTTTCTCTGAGAGGGTATCAGTAGTATCGGTTGCTCTCACTAGCAATTTGCTTTGGGTAATTATATTGCCAGTGTCTAACCCTTCATCCATTTGTATCAGGCTTACCCCGCTCCATTTATTGCCGCCTAGTATCGTGGAAGCAATCGGAGAGGCCCCACGGTGAAAAGGTAAGAGCGAAGGGTGAACGTTGATGCACCCATAGCAAGGAAGATTAAGAACGGCTGGTGGCAGAAGCTGTCCGAAAGCCACTACTACAATTAAATCCGCCGCCATTCTCGCCAATGCGGTTTGGTTCTCACTTCTATTTAGACTGCCTAGCTGAAACAGTGGTAGACTAAGCTTGAGTGCGGTTTGTTTGACGGCCGAATAGGACAGTTCCTGTCCTCGCCCAGCGGTTTTATCCTGTTTGGTGCAAACAGCCACTAGTTTGTATCCATCATGAACAAGTCGCAGTAATGACGGCACGGCGAAGGGGGGAGTACCCATAAAAATTATTCGTAGTGGATTCTTCATCCTTGCCATTCTAGCATTAACATGTAGACCAAACAAGATAACTAAACATAAAGGAGGACTCTTGTAAAATATGGCCTCAAAAGGCAGTTCTTATGTCAATCGAGGCTTGTAGTAGACGAAAATAGTAGGAAAATGAAGAAAGAGAGACTTTGATGGGTGTGTATTGCCTCTCAACTAATGCCAAACCAACGCCAGAACTTTTGCTGGTACTGCAAGACCGCTGGTACCATAACAGCTGATTATCAAACTACCGAGGCGGTATTCAGGTTATGACAGCAAGTTCAGCATTATTTGAGATGAAGTGCGGTTGCTTTTATAGGTAAAGGGAAATAGAGAAGAATGATTTCAGCCAAAGAAATATGGGAAACTGCTTTAGGTGAGCTTCAACTACAGGTTAGTAAGCCAAACTATCAGACTTGGTTCAAAGGAACGGAGGGATTGGCTTATGACGGTGAGCAGTTTCTAATTGGGGTACCATCTGATTTTGTGCTGGCATACCTCAAAGAGAGCCAACGCTCGCTTATTGAGAAAACGCTCATTAATAGATTACATCATGGTGTGAGCGTGCGTTTCCAAGTCAGTTGGGCGCAGACTGGCCAAAACAATCCGCAAAACCGTTTCTTACAGAACAAATCAGCCCTCTATGGGTTTAATCCTAAATACAGCTTTGATAATTTTGTGGTGGGTGGTGGCAATAGGATGGCGTATGCGGCTGCCGTTAGTACTGCCGGACCTGCGACAGAACAGAGATATAATCCTTTGTTCATCTATTCCGCGCCTGGCCTTGGTAAAACGCATCTAATGCAAGCCATAGGACAAAAGGCCCTTGAGAATAACCAGCGGCCGGTCTATGTTTCCGGAGAGCAGTTTACTAATGAATTTGTGGAAGCTATTCGTGAACGCAGAACCGATGAATTTCGCGCTAAATACCGCTCCGTGGATATGTTAATGGTAGACGACATTCAGTTTATTGGCGGAAAAGAAGCCACAGAAGAGAGTTTTTTTCATACTTTTAATGATTTGCATAACGCAGGGAAGCAAATAGTTATTACCAGTGACTGTCCACCCCGGAATATGCCGTTGTTTCAGGAACGATTAAGGAGTCGTTTTGAATGGGGGTTGACAATAGATATTCAACCTCCTGATTTTGAAACTCGTCTGGCGATATTGCAGAGCAAAGCTGAACAGGCACAAGCAACCATTGCTGTTGATGTGCTGGACATGATGGCGCAGGAAATGAAAAAGAACATCAGAGAACTGGAAGGAGGCCTGAACCGAATTATCGCCTACGCACAGTTACTGCAGACCCAAATAACGCCTGAATTGGCAATCAAAGCTCTCAAAGATGTTGGCGGAGTCCGCGCATTACCAGAGACGCAGGGCGGTTGTCAGGGAATAATCGGTTTGGTGGCAGATTCTTTTGGAGTATCGGTTGAAGAGATAATGGGAAGAAGTCGCACCAAGGAAGTTGCTCAAGCGAGGCAAATGGCGATGTATGTCATGCGTCAGCAGAGTAAATGCTCTCTTACCGATATTGGTACAGCGATTGGAGGGCGTAATGCCTCCACGGTTAGTCATGCCTGTGAAAAAATGTCACAAGACATCGGTAATTCATTCATGTTGCGTAGCAAAGTAGAAGATATTCAGAAAAAATTGCGCGCAAAGCCTAGCTGAGATACCACTTTTTCACCCTTTCATCTATACTAGTCCTAGTTTAGATAGAAAAGAGGCGTCGTTATGACGGCTGAAGCGCTACTGGAAAAAGCGGCAAGATATCTTCCACCGGAGAAAGTTGAATTGGTGTCGGCGGCGTTTGATTATGCTGCTGCTGCCCATGCTGGCCAGTTGCGTATGTCTGGGGACCCGTATTTGGAGCACCCTTTTCAAGTAGCTTTGACATTGGCTGAGCAACAACTTGATGCTACCACATTAGCCGCGGCTTTACTTCACGATGTGACTGAAGATTGCGGGATATCTTTAAAACAATTGGAAGATAAATTCGGTGCGGATGTTGCTAGGCTAGTTGATGGAGTTTCTAAACTTTCCAAATTGGCGCTTCCCATGCCTGATGAACTACAACAGCGCCCATCTGTCCGCGAGCAACAAGCTGAAAACCTACGCAAAATGCTGGTGGCTATGGCTGAAGATTTGCGAGTTGTCTTTATTAAATTGGCCGATAGGCTGCATAACATGAGTACCTTAGGTGCGCTACCGGCTGATCGTCAGGAAGCGATTGCCCGCGAAACCTTGGAGATATATGCCCCATTGGCGCATCGCTTGGGAATCTGGGAATTTAAGTGGCAATTGGAAGACATGGCATTTCATTACTTGGAGTCGCGAAAATACAGCCAAATTGCCAAAATGGTATCTAGCCGTCGTGTGGAACGAGAGGAAATTATCGAGAACGTCATAAATATTCTAAGACGTGAATTCGAGCACCTATCTATCAAGTCGGAAATCTCCGGTCGTCCCAAGCATCTTTACAGCATTGCCCAAAAGATTGAGCGTTATTTGACGCAAGGGCGGCAGTTCAACGAAATCTATGATCTCTTGGCCGTGAGAGTGCTGGTCGATACCATACCAGAGTGTTATCGCGCCATCGGAGTGGTTCACAACCTTTGGCATCCTATTCCGGGCGCTTTTGACGACTATATCGCCAACCCCAAACCAAATGGATACAAGTCACTACACACAGCGGTATTGTTCAAAGGGACTACTCCTCTGGAAGTTCAGATTAGGACGCGTGAAATGCACAGAGTGGCTGAGTTCGGAGTGGCAGCACACTGGCGTTACAAGGAAGATGACAAAGACATTGAGGTTGAAGAACGGATTGGCTGGCTAAGGCAATTGGTTGATTGGCATCGCGAAATGGCCGGTGCTGAGGAATTCTTGGAGTCAGTTAGAACCGACATCTTCAATGACCAAGTGTTTGTTTTTACCCCCAAAGGCGAAATTAAAGATTTGCCCAAAGATTCTACGCCGGTTGACTTTGCTTACCGCATACACACTGACTTAGGCAATCGTTGCGCTGGCGCTAAGGTCAATGGGCGGATGGTCCCACTTGATTATTGTCTCTCTAATGGTAACGTGGTGGAGATTATTGTCTCCAAAAAAGATAAGGGCCCTAGCCGTGATTGGATGAGCCCCAGTCTGGGTTATGTCAAAAGCTCGCATGCCCGTGAAAAAATCCGCCAATGGTTTAAGAAGCAAGCACGAAAAGAGAATATTGATCTTGGGCGTGAAATGTTGGATAAGGAGCTGAAGCATCTTGGTTTGGACGTTTCCTATCGAGAAAAGATTGCTCTGCTATTTAAATATGATGCTATTGAGGATTTCTATGCTGCCATTGGTTGTGGTGACATCAGTACTCAGTCAATGGCGGTGAAACTTGCCGCTCAAGAACAACCCAAAATGGTGGTGACTGGGACAGTGACTTCTCAGCCATCGGAAAGTGGGATTCGCGTCATGGGCACAGGTGACTTGCTGACAAACCTAGCCAAATGTTGTAATCCAGTTCTGGGAGATTTAATTATCGGTTATGTGACTAGGAGCCGTGGGATTACCGTTCATCGCCAAGATTGTTTCAATGTGGTGCGTGAGGACGAAAAGGAACGGTTAGTAAATGTTGAGTGGGGAAAGTCTTCCTCTCATTATCCGGCTAAAATACAGGTGGAAGCTTGGGATAGAGTAGGGCTGGTCCGAGATATTGCTACTTTGCTGGCCGAGGAGAGGGTTAATATCTCAAGTATGGTTGTCAACGAACACAAAAACTATACCACATCACTGTTTTTTGATGTGGAAACAAGTGGGTTGCCGCAATTATCTTTAATTATGAGCCGGATTGAAACAGTAGCCGGTGTTACCAATGTGGCCCGAGTGGGGACAGAAGACCGTCTGCTTAAGTCGAAGCAAAGCCAATAGGTGTGTATCAATGCTTACTTAAGAATTAGCTGTAGGAGCTCCTTTCATTATGCGCTCAAGTTTAGAACGAGGAAATAACAAATAATGGCCACACCCTTGGCATTTAAGACCAATATTAGCCCCTAAACGTGTTACCTTCCAAGTAAAACTACCGCAAGGATGAGTTTTTTTAAGTTTTACCAAATCGTCAATATTTAATTCAGTTAACATTTTTTCCGCGCAGGCTATCGATATTGATTAATTTCGCAACGCAATGTTTCAGCCGTCGCTGCTGCCGCAAATGCAAAGTCTTTTTCTCGTGAGGAGTAGAGTATTTGCCGTGATGAATTGATTATTAATCCGTGTCCGCTGGTATTCAAACCTGCATCCATCACAGCTTTTAAGTCTCCTTTTTGGGCGCCAATTCCGGGGACGAGGAAAGTGAAGTTGGGGTGTTTATATCTCAGCGATTTAATTTCACTGGGATAATTAGCGCCTACAACTAGCCCAATATTCCGATTGGTATTCCAAAGCTCTGCTTTCTCGGCTACGGCTTGGTAGAGTGCCCTTTCCTGGTCTTTTTCTTTAATCACCTGTAGCTGGAAGTCAGCCGCGCCTTGGTTAGAAGTGAGACACAGGACAAAAACCGCTTTGTTTTCGTATTTTGTGAAAGGTGTCAAAGAATCATAACCTAGGTAGGGGCTTACGGTTATTGCGCCGGCACCCAAATACTCAAAAATTGCTTTGGCATAAGCCTTGGAAGTATTCCCGATATCACCACGTTTGGCATCGGCAATAACCGGAATTTCTCGAGGGATATATTCAATGGTCTGTTGGAGGATTTCCCAGCCACGGGCGCCTTTGCTTTCAAAAAAAGCTAGGTTTGGTTTATATGCGCAGACTTTATCTGCCGTGGCATCAATAATAGCTTTGTTGAAATCCAAGAGACTTATTCCAGAGGGAAGTAATGACGTATCTGGATCCAGACCGACGCAAAGAAGACTATGATTTTTCTGAGTAGTAGCCTTAAGTTGTGAAAAAAAATCCATAAGAGTCCTCCAATAATGGTACAAGAGTAACAATCATAACGTTTGGCGTCAAGGAACATCGCTGGGAAACTTCTTGAATAATTCCCATATAAATATAACTGTCAGTACAGCATTCTCTTCCAAAAATGTTAAAATAAAGCCTGTGAAATATGCCTGATTGAGTATATAAAATGCAAATCAATTTTATGGCAGAAACCGACAGGCTTGCTAAGTTGTCAATCAAAGGTGATCCTCTGGAAATTCTAGAGAGGAACATCAACTGGGATCTGTTTAGTCCCATCATCAATGCTGCCTTCGCGACAAGTTATGGCAAAAGTGGAAGACCACCGTTTGACCGTTTGATGATGTTCAAGTTGTTGGTATTACAACGATTATATGGGATTTCGGATGATAGGATTGAATACTTAATTAATGACCGAATTAGTTTTCAACGCTTTCTTAAACTGACTCTGTCTGATAAAGTCCCTGACGCCAAAACAATATGGCGCTTTAGGCAAGCTTTAATGCAGAAAAACGCTATGGAAACGCTATTTCAATTGTGGGAAGAAGAATTGGGAAAGCAGGGCATTTTTGCTTTTGTGGGTTCTATAGTAGAACCGAGTTTTTCTAAAACACGCAAGCGTCAAAAATTAGAGAATGACGACAAACTTTCAGGTAGATTGGTCGGCATAGGTGTTAGCAAAGAAAAGGAAGGTGTGCAAACCCATCTTTGCTAAATATGCGGCTATTAGGTTAATGCCAGAATATTTGAATAGCCTGACCCACACTGGACAGCACATGACACTGGACGGACAAGCGATTTGACATAGACCATAGGGCTCTATATCAAATCAAGTTCAAACGCCTTGTGTAATGCCTTGACAGCCTCGTCAGCATTGTCATCGGCAATGATGACAGTTATTCGGATCTCCGAAGTTGTAATCAATTGAATGTTTATGCCAGCAGCAAACAAAGTACTAAACATAGAGGAAGCATAACCGGGGGTGTTCTGCATACCACTCCCAATTATGCTCACCTTTGCCAACTTGGTATCGACCGCACACTCACGAGCACCCATGTTTTCGGCAATGGGTCTAACAACTATTAGTGCCTTCTCCGTTTCTCCCTTGGCAACTGTGAAAGTAAGGTCGGCAATATTTTGTATACTGGCGTTCTGTACAATGGTATCCACACTGACACCAGCTTTGGCTAAAGGCTCAAATATTGAAGCGGCTACACCTGGCTTATCAGGCACGCCAAGAATCGTGATTTTGGCCACGTCCATATCCTGAGTAATAGCAGTAACTTTATTACGAATCTCCATCGGTCCTCCATGAATAAGCGTACCATGGTGGTCATTGAAACTAGAAGCAACCAGTATAGGTACGTTGTAAATTTGTCCTAATTCTACGGCACGAGGGTGCATTACCTTACTTCCGTAGGTTGTCAACTCCAACATCTCTTCATAACTAACTTCTTTCAGTTTAGAAGCCTCAGGGACTAATCTTGGGTCAGTGGTAAAAATCCCCTCCACATCGGTGTATCGTTCGCATACCTTAGCCCCTAAGCTAGCTGCTAAAGCTACTGCCGTAGTATCCGAGCCTCCTCGCCCTAAGGTGGTGGTATCAGAATCCTTGGTTATCCCTTGAAACCCGGCAACAATAACAATGGTCCCGTTGTGGATTTCTTGCATGATACGACTGGCGTCAATATTGACGATACGGGCATGGCTATAATTAGCATCGGTATGTATACCGGCCTGCGCACCGGACAAACTAATTGCTTCGTACCCAAAGTTCTTCAGTGCCATTGCCAACAGTGTGCTGGCTACAATCTCGCCAGTGGAAAGAAGCACATCCAGTTCACGAGCATTGGGCTGGTCAGTGATTTGGTATGCTAACTTGATAAGGTCATCCGTGGTGTCTCCCATTGCTGATACAACCGCCACAACATCGTTGCCATTATTTTTAGTGGCAATGATTCGCCGTGCAACGTTGCGAATTCTTTCCGCATTGCCAACTGATGTCCCGCCATATTTTTGAACGACTACTGGCATATTTCTATTTACTTTCGTGCTAAGAATTACGATAAGCTCTTATTTTCTTAGTTTTCCTTCATCTCATTATACAAAAAGGGATGGAAATAACATAGGCAGAGCCTTATTAACCGCGCTTTAGCAAGCGATCCCACCAAGAAGGCTTACCTTTTGCTCCGTAACTGGGGGTTGGAAAACTTTGCTCGCAACGATTGCACCGCCAGGTCTTAAACACTTTGTTATAGGATATGTTGGGGCTTCCGCAACGTGTGCAAAGTGCCACTCCTCGCTTCTCTTTATTCTGGCGGTAGAATTCATCTTCACGGCGTGGCATATCACTCTCCACAAAAAAGCTTCATAATTTCGTAACCGTTAGCTACTAACAAACCAGTGATACGGGCTTCGGTTTCGCAAAAGCGTTGCCTACCATTCGCTTTAAATCCTTCTCCCCACATAAGGAAGGGGACCGGTTCTGCCACATGTGTGCGAAGCTCCAGTGGTGTGGGATGGTCAGGCATTACCAATAAGCGTAAATCTTTTGGATATTGCCGTATGCGTGTCACCACTTCAGCATCAATTTTTTCAATGGCGGAAATTTTTTCCAGCGTGTTTCCGGCGTGGCCGGCCTCGTCAGGAGCCTCAATGTGAATAACAACTAAATCGTGGTCCCGGAGAGCTGCAATAGCTCCTTCTGCTTGGGCAACAAAATCGTTACTCATGTTATCCGTAACACCAGCAATTTCCAAAATATCCATCCCCATCATAATGCCAAGGCCACGCAATAAATCTACGCCGGATGTAATGGCCGCACTTAATCCATGAGTCTCTTTGAATGAAGGGGTTTTGGGAATAGGACCGCTTCCCCAAAACGGCCAGATTGTGGTTGCCGGCACTTGACCAAGGGCCGCCCGTTTGTAATTGACTGACTGATGTTTAAGAATCTTTTGTGATTCTTGCATGAGTTCATTGAGCAAGCGGCTACCTCTTCCTTTGGGTAAGTATTCCGTCACTGTTTTACCGAAGATGTCATGTGGTGGAGTACAAATGGCTTGGGCGGTGTCTTGATGCCCTCGGATTTTAAGTAGATGTCTATACCCAACGCCCGGATAAAAGCGAATCTCGTCGTTCCCCAAGTGTTCGTTCAACCCCTTTATCAATTGATGAGCGTCTTCATTTTCGATATGCCCTGAACAATAACTCCACATTCGGTCATTCTTTATGGCCACAAGATTGCAACGGAAAATCGTTTCACCGCGTTTGACGGGAACTCCCATACTGACCGCTTCTATTGCCGCCCGCCCTTTGTAGTAAACCCTAGGGTTGTATCCCAAAAGTGACAGGCAAGCAATGGCGCTTGAAGGTTCCATCCCCGCTGGAACCGTTTCAGTTAGCCCCAGCGTCCCTTCCTGAGTAAGCACATCCAAGTTAGGAGTGCGTGCTAACTCCAATGCCGTTTTGCCGCCTTGGTCTTTTAGCGGCCATCCTGCGGCTCCATCCATAATCAAAACTACGTATTTCATACGTTTCTTTCAAATATCAGAAAATATTCTTAATTTGCCCAAGTGATAGAAACCACATATAATAACATTTCGCGGGGCGTAGCGCAGTTTGGTTTAGCGCGCAGCGTTCGGGACGCTGAGGCCGGTGGTTCAAATCCACTCGCCCCGACCATCATATTCCTGCTCTCTTGGCTTCACTCCACAGTTCGTTTTTTTCTTCCAGTGTCATTTTGGTCAAATCCTGCTCGCGTTCACGGCAGAGGTTTTCCATATACGAAAATCTGTTATAAAACTTTTGATTAGCTTCACGTAAAGCCGATTCCAAGTCAATGTTTTGCCGTCTGGCATAATTGGCCAGGGTGAACAGCACATCACCAAGTTCCATGGATTTTTCCCGCGCGGTGGATACTTCCTGATATTCTTTTATTTCTTCGCTTAGTTTATCCAACACTTCCTCGTCTTTTGGACAATCAAAACCGACACGGGATACTCTTTCTTGAACTGCTTGGCTATAAGCTAGAGAAGGTAGTGTTTTCGGCACGCCATCTAGCATGCCTTTTCCTGTTTGACGTTCGTTTTTCTTCAGTTCTTCCCAGCGTATTAATACCTCGCTGACGTCTTTAACACTGGTCTCGCCGAATACGTGTGGATGTCGACTAATCAGCTTACGATTAATGGCCTCAACCACATCTCCTATCTCAAACTCTCCCGACTCCTTACCAATCTGAGCATGCAAAACTATCTGCAGTAATAAATCGCCTAACTCCGAGCAAAGGTTTGTTCTATCAGAATCATCAAGCGCCTCCAACGCTTCATAGCTTTCCTCCAGCAGATGCTCTCTTAAAGATTCGTGCGTTTGCGCCCGGTCCCAGGGGCACCCGTTGGGTCCGCGCAAAGAAGCGACGACTTGTACCAAGCTTTCAAACCGTTTAAGTTCCGGCGGAATATCCACACTTATCCTCGACGCATAATTATACATTCTCTTATTATCAAATGATATCGACCACATCGCTTCATAAAAAATAACAATCCGCTATTTTCTTTGTTGTCGTCATGCTACACCCGTTGTTGCATTTAGGGGAAGGATTAATCTTCGCTTATGACTGGTTCCCAAACTGCTCGCAAGATAATCCACGACGGGAGCATCCTAAAAGATGTGGTCGCGCTATATTTATCAAATATATCTGGAGAAAGAATGCCTCCGGTTTCTACTACCCATTCTTTAAAGACGTAGCCGGTTTTAGTTCCTGCGTAAACAGTTACTACTGACTCGCCGTGCAATGGATAAGGATAATATCCTCCTTCGCCACTATTGCCAATTCCGCCGTCAATGATGGTAACTCTGTAAGGAATATATTCAAAAGTTGTCATAAAACCTTCCATCCAAAAAACCTTGTTCAAAGGTTCACCATTCTTGGACCAGAAGAAGCGAATTGAAGACTGATTTATTGAGTCGAAATATGGATGATTCCAAACACTTTCTTGATGGATATAGGTTGCCCAACCATTAGAACCAATCATAGTATATGGCGTTATTACCTTCATCGTTGCTGCGATGTACCCTCGTTGATTCTCATAGCTGGCATGAATTCTAAACTGAATTTTCGCAAATCCGCCGGTATCAAGCAACTCATTATCATTCAAAAGCTTTTGGCTGTAGGTTATGCCATCCTTGTCGTAAAGTGATAATCCCCGTAAGTCTGGGTTGTCGGATGTAAAAAAATTTGAGCTCAGAGAAACACGTACCGCAAAAGTATCCACAAATGCATGTTTTGGTGACTCAATCCAGCGATAATAGTATAGAACTCTTACTTCGCCAAGCGACACCGTACCATAAAAACTAAAAATCTCAAGCTTTCCACCATCACGTTCGGTGATTGCATAGCTTTTTGTAACTTCTGAACATGCAAAATATACTCCGTCGAATGCTCGTATCTCGTCGTCAGGTAGGTCATTAAGCACATAATCAGGCATCCCAAGCGTAGCAAGCTGTTCTCTAGTGGCAACTGTTTCTGGAGAGGGCTCGTTCTCGTAAATTATGGCTGTTGGAACAGGCGTATTGACATGGTACAAACAACCAATGTTACCTATGACAGTGATTACTACATAGAACAGTGTAAACATGCCAAACGCGAAAGACTTAGCTTTGCTTACAGAAGGTTGCATTTCGTATTCTGCAAGTCTGGAATGCTTAATTAATTGGTTGATTATGACGACAAAATAGATATACACACACAGCAAATACGGCGCTGCAATATATACCAAAGCAGGTAAATATATCCCAAATAAACTTGCTATATAAAACGGAATGAATAGAATAAAGGAGCGCCTGAGCCGATTATGCAGAAACTCATTCCCCATGCGTTGAGCTATAGTTTGAAACCCAGAAAACATGAATGCTATCTGTATTACAAAGAGAATTAACATACTGACATTTAGGGTAAGCCAAAGCGATGAACTGGTCGTGTTGGGAAATGCTTCTAGCCAGTAAATGCCAGTGCGCATTAATAGGAGGACAAAACTTAATCCAAACGCAAAGAATAGTTGTCTATTTTCTGTTCTCAGTATCCAAAGACCAAGTGAGAGCAATATTAATCCAAACCATGTAGTATAAACAGGAAGTCCATTGTTGAAAAAGTCGATACTAAAACTTACCAACCCAAAACCCAAACATAAAAGTGTGAGCGCGGGACCAAGCAACCCCGCTTTGCTTGAAGTGGAATCATTGCCAATCGGCTCCCAATTCAATGCTAAAGCATCTTTGTCACTGGTGCGGTTATCATTCATGGCTCATACCGACAAGTTATGACTTCTGGGATTTTTTGAGTCGACAACCACTACCGCACATGTCAAGGACATGAGTTTTGTGAGTCAACCTCTTAACTGGGGCGATAGCCATATGAAAGCCCTTAAAAACATACGCACTATGTTACCAATGAAACCTATTAGTCAACCGCTGTAATGTGATTAAGTTTGGCTTTGCGATAAACAATCTTAGGGTTTGAATTTATGCAGCTACGACTTGCCTAACTTCCGGGATTTCCTGTTTTAGTAAGCGCTCAATCCCATTTTTGAGGGTCATGGTGGACATCGGGCAACCGGCGCAGTGTCCGACCAGTTTCACTTTTACCACTCCATCCTGGATGTCTATCAATTCAACATTCCCACCGTCAGCTTCAAGCGAGGGGCGAATTTTATTAAGAGAGGTTTCTACCTTTGCTTTTAAATCATCCATGTTAAACTCCCTGAGAGATACTTCAACATTGGCAGATTATCACAGCGTTTGGTTGATGTCAATGAAAAATGAGCACAGGTATGAAACATATGCTTGGAAGAAAAGGTATTTTGCTTGTCTTAATTGTCTTTTGTGGAGTAAAATAGATGGCTGTTGTAATAAAACCTATGTAGTATGAACGAATGATTCAAGACAAAGAAAGCTTAGAACGACTTATTCGCCAGGCTTCCAAGCAAGCTATCACCTTGGCTCTAGAAGGGCGGTGGCGTGAGGCTGCTGATGCCAACAAGGTAATATTGGAAAGTTTCCCTAATGATGTCGATACGCTCAATCGATTGGGAAGAGCTCTTATTGAACTCGGTGACTACATTGAAGCCCGTGCCGCATATACACGCGCTAAGGAAATTGAGCCATACAACGCTATAGCTGAGAAGAATTTAAAGCGGCTGGAACTATTTGATGGTAGCCAAGAAGGCGGGAAACATGAGGGTAGTACCAAACTTGACCCCAATACCTTTATTGAGGAAATGGGCAAGGCGGGCGTTCTGCGGTTACAAAGAGTTGGTCCCAAGGAGCTACTCATACGCATGGTGGCCGGTGACAAAGTAGTGTTGGTTGCAATTGACGGAACCTTACAGGTTAAGAATGAGGCTGAAGAGTACTTGGGAGAAGTAGAGCCACGTCATGGACAGCGCCTGATTAGGCTGATGGCCGGAGGGAATAGGTATAGCGCCTCGGTAACAAGTTCTTCAGAGGAATCATTATCAATTATCATACGTGAGACGTACCAACACCCCAGTCAAGCCGGCCAACTTTCGTTCCCATTGAAAGGGACCAGCGGAGGCGCAAGGTATTCAAGTGGTGACAGAGTACCTTATCGATACACAGAGTATGAAGAAGGCCTAGCTGACGAAGGTGGATACGGATTGCTTTCTGACGACGAAGAAATTGAAACGGACCTGCTCGAAGAAAATGAAGAGGAAGAAGACAGTCAACCTTAAAGGGGATAGGTGAAGACATGGTTGTGGGAAACATTGTACAAGTAAAAATCGAAGAACAAATGCGTGGGTCCTATTTGGACTATGCTATGAGTGTAATCGTTTCTCGTGCACTCCCGGATGTACGCGACGGGCTTAAGCCTGTGCATCGGCGTATTCTCTTCGGTATGCGTGAGTTGGGACTAACTCATAACAGTTCCTACAAAAAAAGTGCTCGTGTAGTTGGTGATGTCTTGGGTAAATACCATCCCCATGGCGATTCTTCGGTGTATGACGCCATGGTGCGTATGGCACAACCTTTCTCAATGAGGCACACCTTAATTGATGGACAAGGGAACTTTGGTTCAGTAGATAACGACCCACCGGCGGCCATGCGTTATACCGAGTGTCGTCTTGCGGAAATTGCCGAACAGATGTTGCTTGATATTGACAAGGAAACGGTGGATTTTGTCCCTAACTTCGATGATAGTCTTAAAGAACCTTCAGTTTTGCCGACGCGAATGCCGAATTTATTGGTCAATGGTTCATCCGGCATTGCGGTCGGTATGGCTACTAATATCCCCCCGCATAATCTGGGTGAGGTATGCGAGGCGATAGGACATTTGATTGATAATCCGGATGCCACGGTAGATGACCTTATAAAGTTTATCAAGGGGCCTGATTTCCCTACCGGCGGCACAATTTTAGGCGTTGAAGGAATCCATTCGGCTTACGCTACCGGGCATGGTCGCGTATTGGTTCAAGCCAAGGCTTTTGTCGAAGATACCCCAGGCACACTGCATCAACAAATAGTGGTAACCGAACTGCCGTACCAAGTCAACAAAGCAGCCTTGGTGGAACGCATAGCGGAGTTGATAAAGGACAAAAAGGTAACTGGCATCAGCGATTTGCGTGATGAAAGTGATCGGCAAGGTATGCGCATAGTGATGGAACTTAAGCGTGAAATCCAACCGCGTCAAGTTCTAAACAATCTTTATAAGCACACTCAGATGCAAAGTGCTTTCTTTGTGAATATGCTGGCTTTGGTTGAAGGTCAGCCAAGAGTTATTTCTCTCAAAGAGGCTTTGCAAGCGTTTATTGATTTCCGTCGCAACGTTATTACCCGACGCTCAAAATACGAATTACGTATCGCCAGAGATCGCGCTCATATTCTCGAGGGCTTAAAAATTGCCCTGGATTTTTTGGATGAAGTGATAAAGACTATTCGCCAGTCAGCCAATGCTGATGCCGCTCGCGTTGCTCTTATGGATAACTTTAAATTATCCAAAATTCAGGCGCAAGCGATACTCGATATGCAATTGCGTCGTTTATCCAACCTTGAACGTACTCAAATTCTTGACGAGTTGACTCAGGTTAAAAAGACTATTGCCGATTTAGAAGATTTGCTTGCTGATCGACAACGAATCTCGAGAGTTGTGCAAGAGGAAACTAAAGCCTTGGGGACCAAGTTTGGCAATCCCCGAGCCACTGACATTACTCATGAGGAATCGAAGGGTTTTTCCGAAGAGGATTTGATTGCTCATCAAGATATGGTGGTTACGCTATCTGAGCGGGGTTTCGTAAAACGTGTACCCACAAAGTCTTATGTTACACAGCATCGTGGAGGCCGAGGAATAATTGGCATGTCTACCCGCGAAGAAGACGCCGTGCGTTTCCTGCTTTCGGCGGATACTCATGACAGTATTCTCTTTTTTACGAATAGGGGAAGGGTATTTAGTATCAAATGCTATGAGGTTCCTCTGGATGTATCGCGGCTGTCTAAAGGCACTGCCGTAGTGAATATTTTTCCGATTAACCCAAATGAAAAAATTACGGCGGTTATTTGCGTGCGGAGTTTTGAGTCTGACACGTACCTACTGATGGCTACAGCTAGGGGAGAGGCGAAAAAGGTGTCAATTGAGTCTTTCAGTTCAGTTCGCTCCACCGGACTATTGGCAATGGATTTTGACAAAGATGATAATTTGGTTGCGGCGGCCTTGGGGACGAATGACGATGATGTAATTATGGTTTCACGAAAAGGACAGTCCATCCGCTTTCCGGTGAAGGAATTAAGGAATAGTTTACGAGCCTCAGGAGGCGTGGATGGTTTTAAAATGCGCAATGGTGATCAGGTTGTGAGTTTGGATGTCGTCAACCCCGACGGTTATCTTTTGGTAGTAACTGCGGGAGGTTTTGGTAAGATTACCGCGCTTTCTGAGTACCCGGTACAGCATCGCGCAGGTAGTGGCGTTAGAACTTTCAATGTTATTGAAAAAACCGGTGCTGTGGTCGCTGCGACATCTGTTGATGAACGGAGTGAAGTGATGCTTGTATCGGCGAACGGTATTATCACTCGTACTCCTGTGAAAGAGAATGACCCTCGTAAGGGAATTACAACGCAGGGGCGTTCTACACAGGGCGTGAAACTAATGCGGCTTGACGAAGGCGATTCACTTGTCGGTCTTACTTGCCTTAGAACTCGAGGTGAGGACGAATCTCCTGTGCCAAGTGCTGATAAAGAAAAAGAAAAGCAGGCTTCTTTTCCGAAGTTATGAATGAAGACCTGAGTGTTTTGGTTTCTTTGCGATTGGGAATGGTTTACAGGTTGGCTTGCTTGATTTCTTTGGAGGAAACTTTCTCCCCGCGAGTTAAGCGAGTTGCCAACTCAAGAAACTCAGTTGAGAGCATTGAATAGCGGAACTTGATTAGACTCTTCAGCACGGGAACGTTGTCTAACAGGACATGTGTCTCGGTAAAGTTGACTTGTTCGGTTATGGTACTGTTATTGGCCTTATCAGTGGAATTGCAAGGGGCAGTTATTTGGCTAATGGCACGCTCAAACCCTCCGCATTTTTCCAGTTCATCTTTGAGAGCATTGATTTTGGCATGTTGTTTGGCTGAGATGCCGATATTTAGGCCGGGAGTGAAGTGAGATGCCCCCATTCCCAACCAGAGCGCGCAACTTCCACAAAGGGTATAGATACGAGGTGGATTTTCCTGTTGGTCAATGGCACTTCCACAAATAGCCATAGAAGGTTGCACAAACCCACAAATGTCACAACGGAAAGTGCCGGAAGGAATTTCTGGTTCTTTATTAAGGGGCTTTGGTCTATTCTGCCAAAAAAACTTCAAGTTCTAATTGTCCTTAAATGATTAAACTAATTTTAGCACCACTTGCCTTCTAGCCCACAAGCGTTGCAACTAAATGTGCGGCAGTCAGAAGTAAGGGTGGCAGACATTGCCCGACGATATTCGTCTTTTAGGAACTCAGCAGAGACTCCGGTGTCAATATGTGCCCATGGAAGTATTTCGTCTAGTGGGCGCTTGCGACAGGCGTACCACTCAGGGTTGATTCCTTCTTCCTCCATGGCTTTTCGCCATAATTCGAAATTGAAATGTTCGCTCCAGCCATCAAAAACAGAACCTTGTCGCCAAGCGCCATAAATAACTCTTCCGATTCTTCTGTCACCGCGGGAAATAAGCGCTTCCAATAGGCTGACACGGGTGTCCTGATAAGAATATTTTACACCAGATTTAGAAAAAAGACTTCGTAGGAGTTGGTGGCGGCGAGATAAATTATCAGCGCTTTCTTGCGCCACCCATTGAAAAGGAGTATGTGGCTTGGGAACAAATGTAGATAATGTCAGGCGAATCTGTGGTTTTCGACCGGGGGCTTTTCCCGCTTGTGCTTTCACTTTACCTACAAGCTCTGCAATACAAGCCACGTCATCATCTTGCTCAGTGGGTAGTCCCAGCATGAAATAGAGCTTAAGAGAAGTCCAACCTCTTTCGAAAGCCAAAGAAGCTGTCGCTAACAATTCCTCTTCTGGAATATGCTTATTGATTACACGTTGCAGGCGCGCCGATCCTGCTTCCGGAGCAAAGGTCAAACCACTTTTGCGGTGCCTGGGAAGATTTTCGATTAACTGAATTGCGTGAGCATCCAAATGGAGGCTGGGTAAGGACAAGGCTATGCCGGTCCCATGTTTTGCGGTTATGTCAGCTACTAATGCATCAATTTGTGAATAATCACCGCTGGACAAAGATACTAATGATATTTCGTCATAGCCGCTATTCTCCATAATCGTATCAATAGCGAGCATTATTTCTTCGCGAGAGCGTTCGCGAACCGGACGGTAAATCATTCCGGCATTACAGAAGCGGCATCCGTGGGAACAACCGCGGGCGATTTCTATTGCCCCTCGATCATGCACAATCTCCATATAGGGCACAATGGGTTTCGTTGGTGGTGGAGGGAGTTTGGGTACCAATTGGCGGTGGATGGGAATGGCGGCATCAGCCGTTATGGGAGTAAGAATTTGATATAACCCATCTACGTATGTGACTTCATATAATGAGGGGACATACACCCCGGGTAATTTGGATAGCTCCTTAAGAAGAAGGTCTTTATTAAAATGACCGTTCGGTGATTTGTTTGAAAGGAGAGTTTCAAGGAAAGAGGGAAGAAGGTCTTCAACTTCTCCGATAATAAATAAATCGATGAAGTCAGCAATCGGTTCGGGGTTAAGAGCGGCACTTCCGCCGGCGACAACTAAGGGAGATGTGCTGTCGCGGTCCTTGCTCCAAACCGGCAGCCCCGCCAAATCAATGATGGATAAAATGTTGGTAAAGGTAAATTCATAACCTAGTGAAAAGCCAATTACATCGAATTCACTAAGGGAGTGTCCGCTTTCAATACTTTGCAACGGTAACTGGGTTTTGCGCAACATCCGTATCATATCCGGCCATGGGGCAAAGACTCTCTCCGCTAAGCAGTCAGAGCGAGAGTTTATATTTTCATAGAGGATACCCATGGCCATATTGGACATGCCGATCTCGTATACATCAGGGTAGCTGAGCGCGAATTTAAGGGACGTTGAATCCCAATTCTTTTGAATGGAATTCCACTCTCCACCAGAATAGCGTGCGGGTTTGCTTACTTGAAACAACAGTTTGTCGGAATATGGCAAAGTTATAGCTCCTTGTTAAATTATATATACGCGGGCATTTCTGTGGCAAACATTGATGGAATTGGAACCCAATAACCAAGATTTTTATTTACAAAACTGATGCATTACACGATGATTACACGATGTTTTTGGTTTCAGAACAGACTACGAAATAGTTACCACAAAACAAATCAAAAAAATTAGATTAACCAAGAATACAGGAAAAAATACTCACAAATAGGACGTATTCTTAGCACTAATTTCAGGTACGAATTTGTAACCTTTAGCCTTGGTTTTTCTCTGTCAAACTGTCAAAGATGGGATTTTACGTAATATATTTAGTCCTATTTTTGTTCCAAACTAGCGATGCAATGAGGTATAATACGTCCAGGGAGTGATAATATGATTTCTTTTCCATATATAGCACATACTCGCAAGGATGGCAAAGAGCAACAACTATTGATTGACCATTTGTGCGGGACAGCAAATATTGCTAAGTTAAATGCGTCGCCTTGGGGCGATGCATTTGCATATATATGCGGATTGGCACATGACATAGGCAAGTACTCTAACGCATTTCAAGAACGTATTCGCGGCAAGGGGCATCGTGTGGACCATGCAACGGCTGGCGGACAGCTTTTATACAACGAAGTTTTCAATAAATCAAAGTTAGGGTTAATGGCCGCGTATTGTGTGATGGGACATCATGGTGGATTGCCTAATGGAGGTTCTATTAGTCAAGACACTGGTGATGATGTGACACTTCATGGTCGCTTGGGAAGATGCGTTGAGGACTATTCCTATCACAAAAATGAGCTAGAACTGCCTTCAATAAACTCACTTCCAAACCAATTCAATTTCAAGGATGGTTTTGATGTTGCGTTTTTTATACGCATGGCATTTTCTGCTTTAGTTGATGCAGACTGGCTGGATACAGAGAGATTCTGCGATTTCAGCAATGCATCAAGAGGTGGATTTTCTACGCTTGCAGAGTTGTGTTTGAAGTTAAATGAACATACAAATGATTTTTTAGACCCAATGAGAGAAATTAGTGAGTTAAATCGTAGACGCAATGAATTGTTGCAGAATTGCATAAACGCATCTACGTTACCCAGTGGTTTGTTTACACTTACTGCTCCTACAGGTAGTGGTAAGACAATTTCTAGTCTAACCTTTGCACTAAACCATGCAGTAAAACATGAAAAAAAACGTGTTATATACGTCGTGCCGTACAACACTATTATTGAGCAAAATTCAATGGTTTTTGAAAATTTGCTTGGCACGGAAAATGTATTACAGCATAACAGCAATGTGTCGTACGATGGAGATGAAGAGGCGATTAACAATAAACGCAATTCCGTTGAAAATTGGGATTATCCTCTAATTATGACCAGTAGTGTTCAGTTTTTTGAGTCGTTGTTTGCAAGTAAGCCGTCTAAGTGTCGCAAGCTACATAATATAGCTGAAAGCGTGTTGATATTCGATGAAGCGCAGATGATCCCACTTCCTTACTTACAGCCTTGTGTACGTGCAATCAAAACACTTGTTATGCAATACGGATGTTCTGCTGTTTTAGCTACGGCAACACAGTCATCGCTTGATAATTTCTTTAAACCCCTTGAATCTAAAGAAATTGCCAAAGATCCTAAAAAGTTATATGCATTGTTGCGTCGTGCAACGATTAGGTGTATTGATGAACCATTGACGGACGATGCTTTGGTCAAAAAGCTATTTGCACAAGACCAAGTTTTGTGTATCGTTAATACGCGTTACCACGCACAAATGCTGTTTAAATGTCTATACAAAGTTGATTCTGTAGGAACATTTCACTTATCTACCACGATGTTTCCTGCACATCGTAAACAAGTGTTGATTACCATACGTGAACGGCTAAAAACTGGAGATGTGTGTCGCGTGATTAGCACAAGTTTAGTGGAAGCTGGTGTGGATTTGGATTTCGAAACAGTATATCGTGAAAAAGCAGGGCTGGACAGCATTGTGCAGGCAGCTGGACGATGCAATCGAGAAGGCAACCGAAAAAAAGAAGAGTCTATTGTATGGGTGTTTACTTCATCAGAATATAAGTTACCGCACATGATTTTGCCAAATGTTAGCGCATATGGTCAAATCGCTCGGGAATATGATGATTTAGCTGAATTGGACGCAATTCACGCGTATTTTAATCAACTGCATTGTAATCTTGGTAATGACAACTTAGACTCCAAGGATATTATTCAAAGATTTAATGAGAATGCGAGATTATTATCATTTCCATTTGATGATATTACAAAAGCATTTAAATTAATTGACGATTCAACCCAACAGATGGTATATGTTTTACATGATGTCCCTGAGCTTGAAGAGCGTATAAATTCTGGCGAACGTAATAAAGAGATATTCAGAGAGCTTGGTGAGTATGTGGTATCGCTTAATGAACAGGACATTCAAGCTTTGGAAGCGTTTAGTGCTTTGCAACGAATAGATGAGTCTATTTTGTTATTAAAAATGCATAATTATGACGAAAAAATTGGTGTGCCTTTGAAGCCGAAAGGAGGACAAGCTTTCGTTTGCTAAATAAAAAGAGCGGGAGGGATTGCATGTGACTTATGGGTTTAAAATTGAGATATGGGGCAGTACAGCATGTTTTTCGCGACCAGAACTAAAAGTTGAGCGTGTTAGCTATGAAGTCATAACTCCAAGCGCTGCGCGTGGAATTCTAGAAGCTATCATGTGGAAGCCTGCGATAAAGTATGTTATTGATGAGATTGCTGTATGTGCGCCGATTCGGTTTGAAAACATCAGGCGTAATGAAGTGGGGTTCAAGGCAAATTCAATAGAGCCCAAAATTGCGGTAGAAGAACGCCAACAGCGGGCGTCGCTTGTGCTTAAAGATGTGCGTTATGTGGTGACGGCGCATTTTATATTAACAGACAAGGCTGAAGCTTCTGATAACGAAGGTAAGTTTGCTGAGATGATTCGCCGTCGATTGGAAAAGGGGCAGAATTTTCACATGCCATATCTAGGAACGCGTGAATTTCCTGCAAATGTCCGGCTGATTAGTGATGGTGAAATGGCTCCTGTTACTATCGATGAAACACGTGTTTTAGGGCTGATGTTGCACGATATCGAATATGTTACGGGAAGAAGTAGTGATGGAATGGAGATTGTTAAAGAGTTTATTCCGACATATTTCTTTGCAGTGATGGAAAAAGGTATTATTGACCTGCGGGGAGTGGAGGTGTTGCGATGATTGTCCAAGCCTTGGTGAAGAGATATGAAGATACATTAGATGTGCCTGTTGGTTGGCAACTACGAGGTGTTTCTTATGCACTGGATATTGATGAAAATGGGTGCTTGCATAGTATCGTGCGATTAGAAACAGATGATAAAAAAAGCATAAAAAAACGTACGTTCGTATTACCGCAAGAGTACATTCGTTCAAGTGGTGTAAAGGCGGCATTTCTTTGTGATAATGGTAGTTATTTTTTAGGGTTAGATGAAAAACGTGGAATGGAAAAGTTCGGAAGCGCGCAAGAATTGCACGTCAAAGTTCTTGAAAACAATGACACCATTTTCGCTAGTGCAATTCGAGCCTATTTCAGCGCACACATGCCGGACAATATCGCCAAGCTTGCCGAGGATATATCTACTGATTTGAAGACACTTGCAAGCAAGCTATGCATCTTTCAAGTAAATGGGCATTTCGCAGATATTTCTAATGATTCGTTGCGCAGATCTTGGAATGATTATTACTTATCAGAGAATGATAAAGAGGCAGAGAAATCATTTTGCTTGGTAACTGGGAATCGGACTGCCATGGAACGAGTTCATGGGAAGATCAAGTTTGGCAAAACTGCTGGCGGTGCGACATTTATCGGTGTTAATCAGGAGAGTTTTGCCTCATATGGCAAAACAAGGGCAGATCGCGCTACTGATATAGGCAAATACGCGGCATTTGCCTATGTAACTTCGTTGAATGCCATGCTTAAGGATAGAAATCATCGCCGGCAAATTGGCAGCGATACTTTAGTATATTGGGCAGAAAAAGGTGGTGAAGCTGAAGAAGACTTGTTTGGAAATCTGTTTGATCCTTTACCAGAAATGGATGAGCCACAGAACCTTTCAGACATTGTTGCTAGAATAGCACGAGGCGATTATGTTACTGAATACAAGCCCAATCTGAAATTCTATTTATTGTGTTTATCGTCAAATGCGGCACGAATTAGTGTGCGGTTTTTTTACACGGATAATTTTGGGGGTTTGATTAGAAATCTTAAATCGCACTATGACAGGCTTGAAATTGTGAATGACGGCCGTGTGGCTCGTCAATTTTTGCCACTATGGCAGATTTTGCAACATACAACAGTCAAAGCAGAATCGGCGGCTAAAGCAAACCCATTATTGGGCGGACAAGTTCTCTCTAGTATTTTGTCAGGCTCTTCATATCCTCTAACATTGTATCATTCTATGTTGGCTCGTATAATTGCTGGTGATATAATCAGCAAAGAAAAGGCAGCTGTTATCAAAGCAGTTCTTACGAAAAACTTTAAGGAAAGCGAGGTAACTACAGTGGGACTAAATGAGCAATCAGACAATCAACCATATGTGCTCGGGCGATTATTTTCTGTGTTGGAGAGATTGCAGGCGACTGCTAATGGAAGTTCAAGCATTCGTGAGCGTTATTTTGCCAGTGCCTGTGCAAATCCAAATATTGTATTTCCAAAACTATTGAATTTATCTATTCACCATGCTGCGAAAATCGATAAGGCTGTTTTCTATGAAAAACTCAAAGGAGAGTTGCTATCACATCTAGATGAGGAAAGTCCGTTTCCTGCTGTCTTGGGGTTAGAAGGGCAGGGAAAATTTATTTTGGGCTACTATCATCAAACGCAATGGTTTTTTACAAAGAGAGATAAAAAAGAGGAGTTAGTTAATGAATAACAATTACGAACAAGCTATTAATAATCGTTACGATTTTGTTTTGCTATACGATGTGGAAAATGGGAATCCAAATGGTGACCCAGATGCCGGCAATATGCCGCGGATTGATCCAGAGACAGGTAATGGCATTGTGACTGATGTGTGTATCAAACGCAAGATTCGTAACTATATAGAAACACGGCATGGTGACAGGCATGGATTTGATATCTATATCCGGCAGAACGCAGTTTTAAACCGGCAGGATCAACGCGGGCTTGAGATAGTTAAAGATGCTAAGGATAAAGTCGAAAAGAGTCAAGGCTTCCGTGCGACTATGTGTGAGACTTTTTTTGATATTAGAACTTTTGGTGCAGTAATGACTACAGCGGCGAGAGACCCGTCACTATCAAATATTGCAGGACAAGTACGCGGACCTGTGCAGCTTTCGTTTGGATGTAGTATTGAACCAATCATTCCTCGAGAAATTACTATAACTCGCATGGCGGTAACCAACGAAGAAGATGCGAAACGAAAAGAAAACGAAATGGGGCGCAAGGCAGTTGTCCCGTACGGACTTTATCGGCAAGAGGGTTATATATCCGCTAATCTTGCACGTACTGTCACAGGGTTTTCAGATGTGGACTTGGGTATATTTTGGGATGCGTTAATCCATATGTTTGATGATGATAGGAGTGCTACACGTGGCAAAATGGCGCTTCGTGAGCTTGTTGTATTTAAACATGACAATCCTCTTGGTAATGCTCCTGCTCACAAACTATTTGACTTGGTGAAAGTATTGCGTAATGAAAAAGTTGCCGTGCCACGTAAATATTCAGACTATGCTGTCACAGTTGATATGGAGAAGATACCTACTGGGGTGACAGTTGATAGGAAATACCAGGATAGTGTATGAGGCCGAAGAGTCTTTACTAATTTCAGGTATTCAGCATTTTGCTTTTTGCCGGCGACAATGGGCATTGATTCATGTTGAATCACAGTGGGAGGATAACGCATATACTGTGTCAGGTGAGTTGTTACATGCCAATGCCCATAATCCACTTTTCACTGAAAAACGTGGGGGTTTAATTGTCACGCGTGATATGCCAGTGTTTTCTCGTTCAATGCGCGTGCGTGGGTCTTGTGATATTGTTGAGTTTCAATGTGATGACAGAGGTATAACTCTTTTTGGGCGTGGAGGATTATGGCTTCCATGTCCGATTGAGTATAAACGCGGTCGACCAAAAACTCATAATGCAGATAGTTTGCAGTTGTGTGCACAGGCTATGTGCTTGGAAGAAATGTTACTTTGCGTACCGATTGAAATTGCTTACATATACCATGGAGAAACGAAACGTCGTGAAGCCGTACTGCTTAACGATGATTTGCGTGAAACAGTTCGGAAAATGTTTGCAGAGATGCATGATTATTACAATCGCCGTTACACTCCAAGAGTGAAGCCTACAAAAGCCTGTGCAAGTTGTTCCCTGAATAACAACTGTTTGCCAAAATTACCGCAAGAGCAGTCTGTTGCCGGCTATATCAAAAATGCTCTCGTAGATTAAGGATAACATGAGAAAGCTACTCAATACTCTATACGTTACTACGCCTGAAGCATACTTGTCTTTAGATGGGGAGAATGTTGTTGTTTTGAAGGAAGACGATGTGCTGTTGCGTGTGCCGTTGCATAATTTAGAGGGCATTGTGACGTTTGGATATACTGGCGCTAGTCCTGCGTTGATGAGTGCATGTGCTAAACGCAGTATTGCATTGTCGTTCTGTAACGCATATGGGCGGTTTTTGGCAAATGTTATGGGCGAAACTCAGGGCAACGTGGTATTACGACGGACGCAATACCGTGCAGCTGATGATGACATGCAAAGTTTGGGAATAGCACGAAATATTCTAATAGGTAAGTTGCATAATAGCCGATGGGTGTTAGAGCGTGCCACACGAGATCATTCTCATCAGATTGATATTGCTCGTTTGAAGAAAGTTGGGCATTGCATAATGGATGCAATCACAAATATACAGTCAGCACAGACGCACGGTGCATTAATGGGAATTGAAGGCGAATCTGCCAGTTTGTATTTTTCGGTGTTTGATGAGTTGATATTGCAGAATAAAAATAGTTTCTTCTTTCGCGAGCGTAGTCGTCGACCGCCTATGGATAATGTAAATGCGTTGTTGTCATTTGTCTATATGTTGTTGGCGCATGATACTGCCGCAGCTACGTCGACTGTAGGGCTGGATCCTTTTGTGGGTTTTCTTCATAAAGATCGTCCAGGAAGGCGTTCGCTTGCGTTGGATTTAATGGAGGAACTACGAGCACCTTTTGCCGATCGTTTTGTGCTGACTCTAATCAATACGCGTCAACTTGACGCCAGTTGTTTTGAACAGAAAGAAAATGGTTCAGTATTGATTCGGGATGGTGCTCGCAAAGTTCTCTTAAGCGCATGGCATGAGCGTAAACGCGAACAGATTATGCACCCATTTCTGAAAGAAAAAATTGAGTGGGGGCTTGTACCATATTCTCAAGCATTGCTATTAGCTCGGTTTTTGCGTGGAGATTTAGAGGAGTATCCACCATTTTTGTGGAAGTGATGTATCTGGATGTTTGTTTTGATTACATATGATGTGAATACGGAAACCACTAATGGGCGTAAGCGACTGCGTCAAGTTGCAAAGGCATGCCAAGACTATGGGCAAAGGGTGCAGAATTCCGTGTTCGAATGCGAAGTAGATGCTGGGTTGTTTCTGAAAGTAAAAGAGAGATTGATTCGTTTGATTGATGTTGAACAGGATAGCTTGCGTTTTTATAAGCTAGGTAATGACTATCGTAATGTGGAACGCTTTGGGGCTAAGCCGTCTTTTAATGTAACTGAGTCGCTAATTGCATAGAGAATGATGTTGGTGTGCGAAAATGATGCGAACACTATTCTATGCGTAAGTTCCGCACATAAAACAAAACTGTTTTAGCTTTGTACTCAAAGAGAAAAATACTTAAAATAAACATACCTTGCAAAGGCAATGTTTTTTTGAGAGTGTTTTTGCAGTCGCACCCCTTGTGGGTGCGTGGATTGAAACTTAAGCAATACGCAAAGTGGATAGAGGTAGAAAGGTCGCACCCCTTGTGGGTGCGTGGATTGAAACTTGGCGGCGCGTTGGGAATGTTGCTTTACTACGCGTCGCACCCCTTGTGGGTGCGTGGATTGAAACGTGGAATACTAGTTGATGCAATGGTGAAAGCGTTAGTCGCACCCCTTGTGGGTGCGTGGATTGAAACTCCTTAAAATTGGTCAATTATAGTCTCTGTAAAAAGTCGCACCCCTTGTGGGTGCGTGGATTGAAACTCGGCAATATAAACGTATTTTTGGTTATTGATATTGTCGCACCCCTTGTGGGTGCGTGGATTGAAACTCAACAGATGAAGAAACAGTGACAAATATCTTTTGTCGCACCCCTTGTGGGTGCGTGGATTGAAACATCCTTGAGCCGGTCGATTTCATCATTTGGAATTGTCGCACCCCTTGTGGGTGCGTGGATTGAAACGGTTACAACAACACGGCATTTAAATATAGCTCGAGTCGCACCCCTTGTGGGTGCGTGGATTGAAACTTGGTAGCAAAAACCTATTTGGTAACTATCTCCCGTCGCACCCCTTGTGGGTGCGTGGATTGAAACCCTTGCGCCAGCTGGATGGGATTGTAGTCCCTTGTCGCACCCCTTGTGGGTGCGTGGATTGAAACGGAAACCTAACTCAGCCGCTTTTGCCACATCCTCGTCGCACCCCTTGTGGGTGCGTGGATTGAAACCCAATCACTATATCTATGACCCGTTAGACCAATGTCGCACCCCTTGTGGGTGCGTGGATTGAAACATTTGGTGGGCTTGTAGATGGCTGATAGAGTAGTGTCGCACCCCTTGTGGGTGCGTGGATTGAAACTGGGAGACTTTATCCGCACATCGGGAGCGGTACTGGTCGCACCCCTTGTGGGTGCGTGGATTGAAACTTGCTTATGCAGTCAATAATCAGCTTCTCCATGCGTCGCACCCCTTGTGGGTGCGTGGATTGAAACGTAACTGTTGGAAATTACAACGCAATCCTAACAGTCGCACCCCTTGTGGGTGCGTGGATTGAAACTACG
>WRNG01000005.1 GCA_009776735.1 Dehalococcoidia bacterium
CCCGAGGAGCGACCTTCCCCTGCCATTACATGCTGGCGGAAAGGACAACCTTCAGCCATAACGGAAAAATAAGCCATGAAGAACACCCCGATTACGCTGAGTGGAATCAGTGCTAACGGCGTCACATTTATGCCTTCGCGCAATAAAGGCATAAGCTCCACACCACCCGGCCGAGTAAAATCTTTCAGTGCCCCTGTTAACCTGTTCACAACAGCAAAACCTAAAACGGCACCGATGACTATCCCAATCAGCCCTTTGAGACGATGGCTATCCTTTACTAAAAAGAAATCGCGAATCCCGGATATGGTACAAAATCGAGACCGCTGTCCTAAATAGCCTGTTACAAGCCCGACAACTAAAGTAGCCAAACCGATTTTCCAAGCCACCATCAGCGTGCCCTCCTAACTTTCCACTTAATATAGAGACAAGCCGTGACCACACCCAAAACCAGCACTCCCATTAATAGGATGGCCAGCGTTTCCCCGTACGACGCCAAGATCGCGGTACGAATCGGGCAGGAACCCCATAACATAGCAAAAACAATAACAATAAATCCCAAAGCAAAAGCTTGCAGATTATCACGCACCGGCCCACGACGAAACTTAAACTCTTTATTACGCTTGGCGGCAATAAATGAGCCCAGAATAAACCCGATTGGAGTCAGTACTGGTACTATTCTGAAAACATCGTTAACAACATAGCCAGTACCAAAAAGTTTGTCTTGCACCCAGCTTACCAGTTCCGATGGATGTGAAATAGCACAAATACCCTCGGCAACCGGGGGTTGCAAATTGAAATACCCTTGCAACACGGCCGCCGAGACGCCCATTACGATCCCTGTAATAAGAGCCAAATTGCCGCTTAAAGTGATTTTCGGGCGCCAACTCAGCCATCTGTAGATTCGCTCCTTACTAAAGGTATGTTTAAGCCACCCCAGCAACTTGCTGAGACTCTGCTTGCTAAACACTGTCCTCAACCACCTAAACAATCGCTTATATGTCTCGATACTAAGCGCTTTCTTGATCCATCCAAGCAAACGCTTAGCGGTTTCCTTGCTAAAGAGCGCTTTAACCACTCTTAACAACTTGACCAGAAGATTGGGTTTTTCATTTTCCATATTCATCACCCCTCCTTTCCGCTACCGTAACAGCCTGCAAGCCAGATAGTTTTTGGTTTATTTACCCAGCACTTTTTTGACCGCTTCGCCGATAAACGGGATAAACTGAGCAATTGTGGTATCCGGTGACGGACGCGCCAGTTCACCTACCGTACGATTGATTTTGCATGCCGCTTCACAAGCCGCCACGACTTCCATTCCACTGTCAATAAGAGCTGAAACCTGCCCAGTAATTGTATCGCCAGTACCACCAATCGGTTCCATTGCCGGGATATTGGGGGTATTAATCTTTGCCACAACCTTACCTTCCACAATAATGTGATCGGTAGGTGCCTTAACCAGCATGTAACGCGGCGCATCACCGTGGTCATAGGCATCTTTACTCAATTTGGGAACTTCGGTTTGGTCGACACTGAAAATAAAGTGTTGCACATACGCCGGATGAGCCGCCTCCGGATCGGCCAAAAAGCTAATCTCCCCTGGGTCAGGAGTGAACAGATCAAATTTTGTGGCCATTTTAACAGCTTTGGCATTAAGTAAAGCTCCAGCATCAGCAATCAAAAAAGGCCGTTTTTCTTGGCTGTGGGCAGTATTGACGAAATTAATAAACGGATCGCGAGTGGGAAGGATATAGTGCAAGGTAATCACTCCCGGTTTCATGGTCGCCATCTCGTCAACGAGGTACTTCAGCAGTTTCATAGTGCCATCTCCCATACCGGTATCTCCAACCACTAAGGCATAGGGGGCGTCTGAACCGATAGCTTGAGACGTAGCTGAAGCCGAAGAAATCATGGCGGCTGTTCCCAGCGTCACGTATTGCCCTTCCAAAGTATAATCGCCGATAGTCAGCTTATCAGGCTGATACCGCACCGGTCCATAGGTAAGCGGCATATCTTCCATAGGTATGGTACCCACTAATAGCAGCATATCTATTTCCCCTTCTTTTTAGATTCTTTCTTGAATATTTCCAACGCACGCTCATATGCGTGCTCCAAGGTATATGAGCAAATGGTCTTTCCCAACAGACGAGGATGTGGACCTTCTCCAATAACCGTCCCATAGAGCTTCATGCCTAAATAAGGGATATCGGGGCAACCGCCACCCGAGATGTTGACAATTTTGCCGCTACCTTTTTGATAAGTAATCTTCATATTTCCACAGCGGACCATCAGAAATTCTCCATAGTCCACGGTTTTCATCAAATTGGTAAGATACACCGGCACAAATTCGGTACCTTTGGGCATAAAAAGGATGTCGAGAATCATCACTCCTTTTTCAATGAGAACATTCTCAGCCGGATCAACATCGCTGGCATCTATTTCAACCGCCAAGTCACATCCGGTACGATATTCCGGGGGAGGCGCCACTTCACGAGCGCGAAAACCGGCTTCTTCCAAAACTGGCTTGGCTCGCATAGCGTGATAAATGTAATCAAAAACGATCAGGACTTTGCCTTGTTCTTCTTCAGGCAATTTATTCACCTCCTATTTGTTTTAGCCGTGGTTTTAGCACAATAAGTTTATTAAAAAAATAGAAGCGCTGTCAATACATCAACTGCCTGTTTCAGCTTTAATTTCAATTGTCACATATGTTATTCTAATACATAGTAAACCGTATTGTGCGAGGGGGAAATGCATCCAAAAGAACTTCTATACAGTACAAATCATGTATGGTGTCGAAAAGAAGCTGATGGCAACGTGCGCCTTGGAATGACCTACTATCTGCAAGAAAAATTAAGGAAAATTGTTTATCTAGAATACCCCTCAACGGGCTCAACTATTGCCAAAGGAGACGCGTTAATATCCTTTGAATCATCCAAAACCGCCTCAGACTTAATCAGCCCGATTAGCGGAACGGTTGTAGAGAGTAATACCAAATCATCCCAAAATCCGCAACTGGTCCACAATGCTCCTTACCAAGAAGGCTGGATGTTGCTACTCAAACCAAATCAACCAGCAGAATTAGATGCCCTTCTTTCGGCCGATGATTATGAAAACTTAACGCAGGAATAAGCACTTGATTGCCAAAAAAGAATTTGATGTCGCTGTCATCGGGGGAGGTCCGGCTGGTTGTGAAGCCGCTATCCACGCCGCCAAGTACGGTAAGCAGGTAGTTTTGCTGGAAAAAGACATGCTGGGTGGAACCTGCCTCAACCATGGTTGCATTCCCACAAAGACCCTCTTGCATGCTGTCAACCTGCTTTTCTCCATTAATGATAGTGCCCGTTTCGGCATTGCAAGCAATTCAGGTACCATCGAGTTTGAAAAACTTCGAGCCCGAAAAGACAAGGTGATTGAATTACTGCAAAGCGCATTGTTAACCCGACTGGAGCAGCATAAAGTTGAATTGCTTATGGGGAAAGCCCTGTTTCGATCCGCCAACGAAATTGAGGTTGCGCTAACAAATGGCAGTATTCAAACACTTTACGCCCACCAAATAATTATTGCCTGCGGTTCACACCCACGTAAACTTGCAACTCGCGGTGGCGATAGCTCTCATATTATGTACCCCAGTGACATTTTAGCGCTTAACTCAGTGCCCGCCGAACTAATCTTCATTGGTGGCGGAGCAGTCGGGCTTGAGCTAGCCACAATTATGCACAGAGTGGGCAGTAAAGTTAGTATCATTGAAATTGCCCCGAATCTACTCCCACAAGAAGATAGCGAAATCACCCAAATACTTGAGCGAGCGCTAAAAAAAGAAGGTGTCCTTTGTTATACGGGCGCTTCCATACGGGAAATTGAAGCCGAACAAACAAAATGTATTGTCCGTTTAAGCCAAAGCGGCGATGAACAAGCATTAGAAGCCACCAGAGTCTGTGTTTGTATCGGGCAACAACCATATCTGTCCGAATTGGGATTGGAGGCAATCGGAATAGCTTTTGACCAAAATGGTATTAAAGTTGATTCACGCATGCAAACGAGTATACCTCATATTTATGCCGTTGGAGATGTAACAGGGATTAATCTTCTTGCTTATGTTGCCTCAGCTCAAGGCCGCATCGCTGGCGACAATGCGGCTGGAAGAAACGAAAGCATTGATTATAACGCCATACCACGCTGTGTCTTCACCAAACCCGAAATAGCTAGTGTCGGGCTTAGAGAGAGTGAGGCTGTCGCCAAAGGCATAACTGTGTGTGTTTTGCGCTCATCTTTGGCAGCAAACTCTTATGCCACAATCACTAACGAACGTCGCGGGATAGTAAAATTGATTGCTGAAGAAAGTGGTAAATTACTAGGTGCCCATGTGGCAGGAACCGGTGCTATAAGCTTTATCTCAGAATGTGCATTAGCTATCAGATTGGGAGCAACCGTGCAAGACCTAGCGAAAACCCTGCATCCTCACCCAACGCTTAGTGAAGCCTTACAGGAAGCTTCCCTTTCCTGGCCTGTCGAAAAATAGCGAATAGTAAGAACTCCCTGATTCATTCCCTTTGTACTTGCGTGTGCGAATGCTTTGTTGGCGTTCTGGTGCTCGTGCAGTTCCTCCGAAAGATTAAGTTATATAGTCGATACGTATATCACCGACAGAATTGCTGATTCTGACAGTGGTTTGCGCGTCTGGTGATCCGATTTCTACCTGTCTACCATGGGTTTTCCCCGCAAACCCGATATCACCGAGACGTGTGGACAGGTTGTAATAGCAATCACTCTTTTCAACAATATTAAGCTTTACATCACCCAGCTTGTTTTCGATTTGTGTATGCCCGCTTAAGCTACCGCTGACATTGACGTCGCCGGCGTCAGAAGATACTTCCAGCCCCACACTCTCAATGTTTTTTAGGTTGGTGTCGCCGAAATTGTTCTTCAGTTTTATGCCGGTCGCCGTCAGCTTATCGACTCGGATGCTGCCGCTGTTTGTCGATACGTCCACATTGTCACAGTCAATATTGTTTAAACTGATATCACCAAACTTGTTATCAATGGCTATCGTATTGGCTATAACATCGTTTATCCTTATATCACCGCTGTCACCATTAACGGAAATTCTGCCTGCCGCAACATTCGTGATTTTAATATCTCCAAAGTTGTTGGAGACGGTGATATTATCAAAAGCAGATTTTTGCGGCACATATATTTTCAGTGTATTTTTTAAAGAGTCGAATCCAAAATGAAACCGTTTGGGAAAATTCTCGGCTTCCTGTTTGATAAGCAATGTGCTGCCGATTACCTCGTATTTCGGCATGGTCTCCTGGTCTCCGCAGAATGCGATATCTATGGTATATGACTCTCCACGCAAAATCTCAACGGAAGCAAAATCAACGTCTATGTCGATATCGGAAAATGACGGCAACGGTTCATTCACTGTGTATGGGGTCTTTTCATACATATGCACGCCGTTTTTATCAATGTAAAAGCTTGTTTCGGCACCGGCAATGTAGCCAACGCCGGCCAGTACGACACCGACAACAAGTATAATCAGAACGACTATCCATTTTTTCATTTCGCGGAACTCCTTCTCAGCAGGTTACCAACCAGTTTTATTGATCCCAACACACATTTTTTGACCAGCCACACAGTGCTGTAGATCATAATTAGACCGATGCTGGTACAAACCAAACCGCATCCCATGAGTAGCAGCATGGTCGGAATGCTTTCGGCAATAAAAAAGAAACTCAACAGCGTTGCGGCAATGCCACTGATAAATACCACCACACCTGCTGCCATGACGGAAAAGCTAACCGCCAAAAGCGACACACCCAAAGAGACTATCGTCACAACCAGAGCAATCGCGACGGGAAGCGCTATGGGTGCGGCAAAAATAGCGCAGATGACAATCCACAGTTTTTTCCAATCGGTGTTATCGGTAGGCGTATCGGCGTAGTCCGCCAAAATCTTGGCCGCTACGGCATCGGGCGAGCCGAGCTGCCGAATCGCTACCTGCTCATCCTCCGCTTCCGCGAAGTATTGTTCATAGTATTCAACGGCATCATTGTACTCATCATGAGGGAGTCGCGCCAAACGTTTTCTAAGCCGCTGCATAAATTCATTTTTATTCATGGTCGCTAGTTCCTTCCAGTATAAAGTCTAATTTGGTTTTACAATCTCTCCAATCATTGCGGTATTGTTCCAGCAGTTTCCGACCGGACTGCGTAATACGGTAATATCGCCTGTTGCGACCGTTGAACGGCTGGTCATAAGTTTCCAAAAGATGTCCTTTTTGCAGACGCCTTAGGACGGGATATAGCGCACTCTCTGACACCTGTATCACATCGGACACTTTCTGCGTCAGAAGATATCCGTAGGCATCTTCGTTTTTAAGCGCTGCCAGAACGCATGCATCCAACAGTGCCGCGGTGGTTAGAAAATTCATCCGGCTCCTCCATTCATGGTTATTCCTTTATTCGCTTACCAATGCGTAAGCGGATATTTTACGAATTCGCCAAGCTATCAACATCGCAAACGCATATGACACCAAGATCAACGAACCACAAATTGCTATAGTAAAAAATATTGGAGCCGGCAATGAGGCCGTCATTATGCCCATTCCACTGACCAGTGCCACAAATATTGAATTAAACCCTAGAATCCCAACCAGCCCGCCTACAACTACACCCAGCGCAATAACCGGTATGAAAAGCATCGCAAACTGATTCATAAGCTGTCCTGTGGTAAATCCCATTGCTTTCTGAATACCTATTTCGCGGCGCTGTCTGAGAATGGCTGTTTTCATCATGAGATACAGTGTCATCATGATTACCAACATTGTCACCATAAATATGGCTATAGCCACCATACGGAAAATAGAACCATAAACGCTAAGTTGAGCGTCCATCAACTCCCATAGGTTAATTGAACTTTCCAGTTTTGTACCAAACTCATTTTTAACAATCTCCAAATGCTCGACAGTTTTGGCACTGTCGTACAAGTATACATATATTCCACGAGGTAAGTAGTCTGATTGAATACGTCGCATGCCCGCTTCTGTCATAGAGCACGCGTATCCATTGTCATTCATAGTTTGGATTAGCCCAACCACAACAAACGTTGTCTGGCTACTGCCTTGAGCGATTTCAATGGAATCTCCTACACCTTTGTTCTGCATCTGGGCTAGTTTTCCGCTAATGACGATTTCGTTTTCGTCCTGTGGATAACGTCCGCCATATAACATAGTACCTTCTACCTGACTGAAATCGTCACAAACATAGTTCCCCACCAAAGTGTCATTAATCATAATCGTCAAGTTGTTGTAATAGAAAACCTTACGAACACCATTTTGATTTTCTATATACTCTCGTATGTAAGGTGTATCGTTTGCGTCTCTGACAAAGAAAGCCGCATCAGGAACCTCGCCGGCAATTAGTTTGGCAAACGTTTCAGGGCGATTGCCTATGTTGTCGTATATGGAGACCGCCGATGCAGCTGCAAAACCTGCGATGGCGACAATGATAAAAGTCATCAACATTTGTCCCATGTTCTGCATAGCCGATTTGGTAGCTAAAAGTAATGCTTGGGGGCCTTTCGAGTTAGCAAGCTCAAAGTGATTGCGCTTATATTTGTTGGCAGAAAACCCTTGTCTCAATGCGGTTAGAGGATGTAACTTGCGAATGTGCATCGTGGAGAGAAGTGTAACAAACAGCACGGCTATTAAAATTACTCCAAAAGTAATCAGACTGGTAGTAATGTCGAACGGTTGTCTCCATATCAAGGCTGTCTGAGCCTCAAGAATTGAGGAAATAAATGGTAGGGCAGCGTATGAAAGACCGATACCGGCAAGTATACCAATCGCAGAGATGGAACAAAATTGCAGAATTGTAGCCCAGAGTAGCTGAGTTCCGGTATATCCGACCGACTTTAGAGAACCAATATTCATGACGCTTTCTTCAATGCTATTACTTATTCTGAAACGCACAACAAGCAAACTGATAATGACTATCAGTACGGCAAAAATAATCATGATCGTTGACGTAATCCCAGACATCATGGTACGTACCGACTTCACCAAGCTCCAGCTTATAGAAGTTATGAAAGCGGAATCAGCGCCTTCAATGTCAGCTTCAAAGTAGAATTTCTTAATGCTGTCCAAAAGGAGCTTGTCCCCATCCTCTAAGTTTGCCATACGCACACGTACAATCACGCACTCAGCTGCGGGCTCTTGTTCCAAAAAGGCATCATACCCTGCCTGAGAAATATAGGTTTGATAAACACCGTTATTTGGAGAACCGAACATGATTTCTTCTGTGAATCCGCTGATTATGAAAGTGTATTCGCTGCCCGAACAGTTTAATATGAAATCATCTCCAACCTTGAGCCCGCCGCCTACTTTGAACAGGTAAGGCAAACAAATACCCTTTTCGCCCTGTGGCGCGGCCCCTTCAATAAGTTCGAAATCATTCATATTTCGCGGGTTTGAAGTATTTAAGCAAATAATTCCACCCATTATTTCACCATTGTTGAATGGTATGCTTGTAATAAAGCCCAAGGCATTTTCTGTTTCCGTCTCAATTACCCCTGGGTAGTTGTTAATGTAGTCAAACTGTTCTTGTGTATATAAGCGCTTTTCCTGGATTAAGACATAGTGAGGTGTATTGAGTTCTTCGGCATGTTTTTCGAAAGAGTGCCCGAAATTCAACATCAAAAGTAGTCCGATATTAAGTAAAAGAGCCGCGATAATGGCGAAAGCTATCAGGCTTAGTGCCTGGCTTTTTCCTTTTCGCAGATTGGCAGAAACAATCGGCAGGATGTTTCTCATGTTTACCACTCCATCTCCGCCAAAAATTTGCGCAGTGTTTCCCTGCGAGTGTCATCTTCGCCTTTGTATTTTTCCATGGCATATTCGCCACAAACAACACCATCTTTGAGATATAGAATACGATTTCCTCTTATAGCCGACTTTAAATCGTGTGTTACCATTACTACGCTCTGTCCTCCTTCGCTGGCTTTTGACAGAAGATCCAAGACAGCCTCTCCGAAAGCTGAACTCAGCGCGCCTGTCGGTTCATCCGCAAATAGTATGGCTGGGGAGTTAATCAATGCACGCACAATGGCGCCTCTTTGTGCTTCTCCGCCGGAAAGCTGCGCCGGAAACTTGCGAAAATCAACATCAGTTAACCCGACTTGCTTGAAAAGCGTAGCCGCTTTTGCAGCAACTTGTTTGCGGTTTTTGCTGACTAATAAACCTGAGACCATCACATTATCCATGAGGCTCATATTGTCGCAAAGATAAATCTGTTGGAAAACAAAGCCACAGTTCTTGCGTCTGAACAATGCCAGCTGGTCACTGTTCTTTTTTGATATTGTTTCGCCGTCAAAAACAATATCTCCTGAAGAAGGTGCGTCCATACCGGATAAAGCATAAAGAAGTGTCGATTTTCCGGCACCAGATGCTCCCATTATGACTGTAAAATCGCCTCTCCTGATTTCCATGTCTAGGTCTCGCAATACATGCTGCTTTATATCTCCAACCAAGAAAGTTTTACACAATTTGTGTGTCGAAATAATATTGGAATCCATTCAAGTCTCCTTGCTATGCTGTTTTTGCAGTGATACTATACAACAAACAATATTGTTTGTCAAACATATGTTGTCGCCGGTAATGACGTAAATGTTGGGGCAGTTGTCCGACATTTAAAAATGTCTTAAGCAAGATCTTGCTTAAGGCGAGTGCGATATGACAACAAATACAATGGAGGGTACGATTCATCTTCCGACTGGGGATTAAAGAAGCTGAAGAGGCTGTTACGAAATGGCTATCATGGGCACAAAGATGCCGGTTCTCTGAATTTGTTGAGCTTAGAGCTAAAATCAAAAGACATAGAGAAGCCATCTTGTCCGCTATTCGTTATGGATTATCAAACGCTCGTATTGAAGCGGTGAATAACAAGATTAAATTGACCACACGTATTGGTTACGGATTCAGGAACATCAATAACCTAATAGCTTTGGCTATGCTAAAATGTACGAACTTGCCAGTTACATCACCTTGGGTGGTTTATCTTTAAATCGTCGTTATTATGATATCACCCATCTACCCACACATACTGGCGAAGCCTCAAAATTCCATCACAGAATGAGCGCAACGAAACCACAAAGCGTCTTCCTCATATTAGGTAACACTCCGTCATTCATATAAGCAAGCCTTCTGCGTTTGCCTACTTACGCTCGTTTACAGCGCGCGCTTTCGATACTAGAATGACGCCTTCGCACTCTAGCAAAACTAGCTACGACAGCTTTTCGCCCATTCTCTCATCTATCTTGTTCTGGAAAGCCTCATCGAAATCAGCGCCAAGCCCACATAATAGATATGCTGTCTCATCATCAATCTGAGGCGTAAAAACATTAGCCTTAGAATCATATTCAAATCGAAGTTCGATGCTGGATGTCTTGTTGGCAATAGCTGTTTTGCTAGCATTTAGAGTTTCTTTGCAAAATGTATCCATGCCAGCTTTAAACAAAATCGTTTCGTCAGTCTCTCCTCCCGTTGCCAATTCAATCATTTTATCAATCATCGCATCAATAACACTGTTACTCATAAAAACAACAACTCCATCAACCGTAGTGATATTTGCGCTTATCACATACACGCTCTCTTGCTCAGGGTCCGCTTGGCAAGACTTAACGTCATATTTGATTTTGCTAAAAATGTTTTTAAAAGTGTCTACCAAGTTCTTATTAGCCTCGGCAGATAATCCTAGCTCATCAAAACTTTTAACTATCTGGTCCATCTCTTCATTACTGAAAACGCCCACTTTATAGTCATCAAATGTCTTCTTGAAAGCATTTATGGCCTTGTCTTCAATAGACGCACTGACACCACAAGCAACAGTAACAATCGGCAACACAACCGCCATCAAAACCGCAAATACAGCCCTTTTCATAGATATTTTCCCTCCATCCTTTCTTAGAGTGGCGGTTTGAGACCCATTGCATACCATCCGCAACCGCATTCTTGCTGGATAGCATAGCATATTTATGCTATCTTAAAAATACGAGGTAAGACGAGAATAAGCAGTGTTATTTTACCGAAAACGAGTTAATGGTTGTCCCCTCTAGTTGTCATTTCGCGAACACATTATGCGTCAGAGCAAATGCTCACGAACAAACTTTTGTCGTCTTAAGTACAACGTCAGAAAGTAGAGCAAAATATGTCGGAACCCAAATGCAAACAACTGCAACAAATAATTGACGAGAGTAACCGCATAGTTTTCTTTGGCGGAGCGGGCGTCTCCACCGAAAGCGGGATACCCGATTTTCGCAGCCAAGACGGCCTCTACAACCAACAGTATCGCTATCCACCAGAGAAGATACTTAGTCATTCATTTTTTATGGCCAACACTGAGGAATTCTATGATTTCTATCGTAAAAAATTCCTGTATCCCCATGTGAAACCCAACCCTGCCCATTATACTTTGGCTAGTTTAGAAAAAGCGGGGAAACTAATTGGGATTGTAACTCAAAACGTAGACGGGCTACACCAACTAGCAGGTAGTAAACAAGTCTTTGAGCTCCATGGATCGATTCATCGTAACTATTGTCTTTCCTGTCATAAGAATTTTGCATTGGAAACAATACTATGCTCAATAGGAATTCCCCGCTGTCAGTGCGGAGGAACACTAAAACCCGATGTGGTACTATACGAGGAGCCACTGAACCAGGGTGTTATTGAACTCGCGGTAAATGCCCTGCAATCCGCCGACACCTTGATTGTGGGCGGAACTTCGCTCAACGTTTATCCCGCAGCAGGGCTGACTAGCTATTTTCATGGGCAAAAGCTTGTATTGCTCAACCGTGATGAAACCAGTGTTGACCAAAACGCCGATCTTGTAATCAGAGAGCCCATCGGACAAATCCTTGGAACGTTGCAAATAGCCACCGCTTAAATAAAATTTAAACTTGTGGTCAATAAACAGAAAGAAGCTGTCCGTGCTTTGGTGGTTACACCGCCTACATTGTCATAGCTTTGCCGGAATCCATGTTTAATAGCAACAAAAAGAGGGTATTACCTTGTTGAAAACCATTGTGCCCTCTTGTTAACCCATATGTGTTAACAAATAACAATAACAAACGGAATGGGCTACTTGTATATCAGTTGATATTGAGCAATTTGATAATGATATCGCACATGTTCCCAAAACGAGCAGTAGCCAAATAACCCCAACAATTACAGCAATGATACCCAGTACAAGCCCTATGGTAACCTTAATACCTATATAACCCAATCCCTTTGCTTTGCTGGCTTGTATAATAGCAATGGTTCCCAAAATGGAACCAAGAAAGAAGAATAACAATCCGACAATGCCACAAACTAAAGCTATATTTGCGGCGCTGTCACCAGATTGCGCCTGTGGTTGTTGGTACGATACGGGCTGGGGTTGATATGAAAAAGACCCTTGATTATTACTAATTTTTGCTCCGCAATTAATGCAAAACTGAGCATTGTCTGATTGTTGACTCCCACATTTTGAGCAAAACAGCTCTACTTTCTCCAAGTTTTTGCGGACAGCATAAAAGATTTACATCTTCGTTCGCCATCACGATACTTACCTGGGGGGCTTTCTCATCCTATCAACTGGACTAAAAAACTGTAACAAAGCTAAATTAGTATGCCAAGCCACTCTAAATCTTGATTATTTTGCTTGCTTCCAATAATGCATTCACAACATCGTACATATTACCAACAATACCGAACTTCAATTTGTCGATGATATCATAATAGGTAAGGCAAGTACCACAAGATATTATTTGAACACCGTCTTCAGTCAGTGCTGCCAGGCTATCCAGCATTTCCGAGCCTTCAGTACTCAGCCTAACCCCACTATTAATAAAAATCACTTTCTCCGGTTTGGGCTCCGAATCATGTAAAGTGTTTAAGAAAGCTTTCATTAGTATTGAGCCTAAGCGCTCATCACCCTCACCCAATTTATTGGTGGTAATAAACACCACCACTCCACTGGTGATTGGTCCGTCATTGCCAGAAGTAGCCTCCTTTTTAATCTTTTCAGGGTCAGGTGTAACATTCATATTAAAAATGCCGCCACCTTTGTCTTCAATCTCCACTTTGTGCCCTTGACTTTGTACATATCGGCGCACGTTATCACGGCTGACAATGCCTTCAACAATAACCACCAGTTTATCGCCACCGGATTGTTCGATGGCCTTTTTGGTATTCACCACCGGCATTGGACAATTCTGTTTACGACAATCAATTTCAATAACCATAAGATTATCTCCTTATGTTTTAGGGGTTAACTCCATCTGAATTTCGCCTTTTAGTTCAGTTACTTTTACGCCGTAACCTTTCCCCTCTGCCATACTGGTAATGTGTTCCTTTGCCACGTTACTATCTACTTTCACCAATATCACTTCACCAGGATGATTGTTCATCGCCTTCTGCGTGCGAACAACTGGTATTGGGCAAGCTAAACCAATAACATCAACCTCAAACATTGCTTTCTCCTACTTCCCTGCCTCGGTATAACAAACACCAGCCCAAGCACAATAGTTCTGTTTGGCAACCTGCGGGAACTGATCGACAATTTCTTTTACTTTTGTTGCCGGAGTGGGATTTACCATCTGCCCTGCCATCCGATTTGTACGACAAGCATAAATGGCAGCATCTTTGGGTTCAAGCCCGGCATAAACCAGTCCCGAAACCAATCCGGTGATAGTGTCCCCGGTGCCACCGATCGGCTCCAGCATCGGAATATTGGGCTCATCAATCGTACTTAATATTTGCCCATCAGCCGCCACATAATCCTTTTTGCCCTTTACAAGCAACAACTTAGCGGCACTGTTGTTTTTGTAAGCGTCGGCAATTTGATCAGGAATTTTATCAGCGTCGCAAGCAAACAAATGATGAGAGATATAGGCAGGGTGAGTTGCTTGCGGATCTGCCAGAAAAGCAACCTCTGATGAATCAGGAGTAAATATATCGAACTCAGTCGCCAATTTGGCGCCTTTAGCCGCATACATAGCCCCCGCGTCCGCAATCATTAAAGGCCGCTTGGAACATTTATTGACTTCCTCGCATACCTTCCTAAGCAGTGCCATTATCGGCAAGCAGTAATGCATGGTGAGAACATCCGGTGACAGTTCGACAACATGCTCAATGAGATATTTATACAACTCACGCGAACCATCGCCGCCACCAATATCTCCCGCGACCAAAACATACGGCGCTTCCAGTTTAAAGTAGTTCGTAATTGCCAGTGCCGCGCTAATCATCGCGCCGGTACCTTGAGTTCGTGAAAAACGCTGCTCTCCAGCATACAAAAAGTCGCCTTCCTGCCTGACTTGTCCATATACCAAAGGCAAATTCTTATCAGGGATTGTCCCGAACAGCAACATCATAAGTGGTTTCCTCCGTTATATATACTTACCGCTTCTTCGTAGGCTCGTTGTAACATAGTTGCGCACAAAGTATAACCCAGTTCGCTGGGGAGCGGAGCTTCAGCCAGCGTTTTGCCAACCATCTCGGCATTTAGGTATGGAATATCCGGACATCCTCCGCCGGAAACGTTCACCACAATGCCCGAGGCTTTCTCGTAAGAAATCTTCATGTTCCCGGCCTTCACCATTACCCAATTAGCAAAATCAGTAACTTTGACGATATCACACATTCTGGAAGAGCCTTTTGCTATGGGCTGAAATGTTTTATAAGGAACGTCCTTTTCTTTGAATATCCTTTCAATTCCTGCCTGTTCAAACAGATTGACCTCAAGCGCCAAATCGCACCCCATGCGCATTTCAGGTGGTGGTGAAACCAGTTTGACCTCATATCCGGCAGCCCGTGCTACCCGATCTCCTTTCATGGCGCCGGCAACATCGTGCAGAATAACAATACCATCGCCAACAAACTTGCTTTTTTCAGGTTTAGTGTTTTCCATTACTTTTATTTCCTCCCAATATTACCTCTAAATGCCTCTTTCTTTCATCATAAATCCAAGAGTCAAACAGAATACCAACCTCACAGCAACTCCCCAACTGCCGTATTTTCCCATAACTACATCGGATGAGGCAATCAGGAAGTTCATAGCGATAGCCCCGCCGACTATATATCCTAAGACTCCAATGTCGCGGCATCGGAATCACACTCTCCAGCCATAATTGTGGTACGCAAAGAACACCCACCCATAAAAGTTACAGCCAGACGAGCAAGTAGCCTCACATTATAATCATTATTTTCCGAGTCAATAAATAATATAAATAATTTTACCTCTATGTCAATTCAAAATAACAAACAATCTATATTTACCTTTTTCCCGCTGCTCTTGACAGAAGCAAGGCTGGCAAGTTAGATTATCTGAACAATCAAGTTAGCGAGGAGAATTATGAGTGATGATTTAGCTATCGCCACGCTAGATACACTCGGCAAGACTTGTCCAGAGCCTAATATTATGATAAAAGACAAGCTTCCGGAAATAAAACCCGGCGAAATACTTGAGGTTGTCGGTGATTTGCCCAACAAACGCAGTATGGAACGATTTGTTCGCATGCGAGGGCACGAGTTAGTCAAATCTACAGTTGAGGGTGACATCTTCAAAATGCTGGTACGCCGAGCTGAAAAAGAACGTACCGATATCCCTTTGAGTCAGTGCACCCTCTTGCAGCCTCGGGCATAGAAGACTTTTTGGCACTATTCAACATAAATCGGTATTATATCAATTCGTCAACATCAGGGGGGAGTGTCGGAATTGGCAGACGAGCAAGACTTAGGATCTTGTGCCGCAAGGCGTCGGGGTTCAAATCCCCGCTTCCCCATTTTTCGACCTTTCCACACAGTTTCCGATTTCTTAGTTTTAGGTGTCGGGGCCAAAGCCCGTCTCTTTTTTCTGAACAACAAACAATATGGCTACTATTTGCGAGAATATACAAACAATCCTGGCTGAACTGCCTTCCCATGTTCAATTGGTAGCAGTAGCTAAAACGCGCACAGCGGATGAAGTAACGACAGCACTGAATGCCGGAGTATCAATCATCGGTGAAAACTACGTCCAAGAAGGAATCAATCATTCTCATTCCGCCAATATTCCTTGCCTGCATTTTATCGGTAGTTTACAAAAAAACAAGGTGCGTCAAGCTGTAAAACTGTTCAATATGATTGAAACAGTCGACTCAGTTGCTCTGGCCAACCAAATTGAAAAAGAGTGCGCTAAACAATCTAAAACCATGCCCGTCTTAATTGAAGTCAATTCGGGGAGAGAAAAACAAAAAAGCGGAGTCCTTCCTGAAAATGCTCCGCAACTAATAAAAGCTATCTCGGAGATGGCTCATTTACATGTTGAGGGGATAATGACGATGGGGCCTTTAGCTTGCCTTGAGCAAGAACTGCGTTCCTGTTTTAACGAAACTCGCCAACTGTACGAGCACATCGCCACGATGCGTCTAGCCAATGTTGAAATGAAGTATCTTTCGATGGGCATGAGCGATTCATATCGATTGGCTGTTGAAGAAGGGGCCAATATTGTCAGACTCGGTAGCTGTATCTTCGGACCAAGGTTCTAGCCAATCTGTTTCAGACTATGCGCAATCTCATTAAGGTCATTGAAGGGAGTATGTGGTACCTCGTATCGCCGACAACAAGCGGTCAGATTATCGATTGAGAATATGTGATTACACATACTGGCCGGCGGGAAATCAGAGGTGCCATTGCCCAAATAGATAGTTTTATAACCTTGCTGTATAAACTGTTTGGTAAAAGCCTCTTTAAACTCAGCATCCAGATGGCTCCCATCAGGACCTTCGTACCAAGCATCAATACCATCCGAGCGGAATATTGCTTTCGCCGCTTTGTACTCAATGTTTTCCAGTCCCAGCATACTGAGAACAGTTTCGATGTAAAACTCCATACCATTACTAACGATAACAAAACGAAACTCCAGTTCACGACAGGTATTGACTAATTCCGCAAATCCTGGCCGAATTACCACTTTATCTCTAACGAATTGATCTAGCGTGACCTTATCTGCTTTAACCATAGCCATAATCATTCTGTTAAAGCGATTAACGGAGATTTTACCACTCTCGTAATCAGCAAGGTATTCTCGCCACGCCGGACCAACAAACTCATCCAGTATCAGAAAGCTGACATCTCCGATTGTAAGCGTGCCATCAAAATCGCTTTGCACCAATATAGGTTGTTTAGTTGCTGACATTTGTTTCTTCTTTCTCGCCTGAAGCGCTTGCTTGCGCAAGATTAGCTTGTGATGGTTGATTTATCACCAGCGGATTGTCATGAGAGGTCTGAGCACGCTCTTCGACTTTGTATAGTTTATTCGTTCCCTCAATATGGTCGGTATATAAAATACCATCAAGATGATCAATTTCGTGCTCCAAAGCTTGTGCCAACAGCTCTGTCGCTCTAATTTTCATGGGAGCGCCATCTATACCTAAGCATTTTACGGTCACTGAAACCGCTCTTTTAATCCGACTCTGGTATCCTGGCAGGCTCAAACAACCCTCTTCAATTTCGCGCTCCCCAATTCGTTTCACAATTTCCGGGTTGATAATGGCATATGGCTCCTCATCCGGAAGCCATAATACCGATACTCGCCACGATGAACCAATTTGAGGTGCAGCAAGCCCGACACCATCGGCTTTCTCCAGCGTGTCAGTCAAATCTTGAATTAATTGTAAAATTGAACGGTCAATCTTGTTAACACGTTTTGTTTTACGTCTCAAAATCGGTTCATCAATTTTCAAAATTGGTTTAATAGCCATAAGTTGCTACGAATCGCCTCGTAAAATAAAACTCTTTGCACGGTAAATCTATCATATCAGCGGGGCATGAGTCCAATATAGGACATCGGTCACATTATTTTACAGGAAGAAAGCATTATCCCTAAAACTATTGCCACGGCTGAAAAATAGTCACTTAACTCTTCCGAAATGACTTGAAATAAATTAGCCTGTACACTACTATGATGCTGAGACCATGCGAAAGAAATGCTTAGCGTTTCTAAAGCTTGGCGACACTTTCGCGAGCTTGTATTAATGTTTGCCTTAAAAACTATCTTTGTCGCTCTAATATCATTACTATTTATCCACGAGATGGATGCCATTCGCAACAAAGAATGGGAAATGATTCCATTGCTTAACAGGATGGATGATAATGAGGCGTATCAAGTATTTTTGCTGGCCCATCTGCCGCTATTCTTAATCGTATTATCATTGTTGGCATTATCCAGTGGCTCTGTTCAAACCTTCTTCTTTTATATATTCGATGGTATGCTTATTCTTCATACCTTCGTACACTTTATATTCCGCAATCATTACCTCAACCGATTTAAGCGCAATTCATACCGGATAATGTATGGTATCGGCGGCATCGCCGTAATTCACTTAGGATTAACTCTCTTACTCAACTCCTGAGCAACCACACTTGGTATTTACCTCTTAAGTCTCTTTGTGTTAGTATATTGGGCTGACAGCGGGGTGTAGCGCAGCTTGGTAGCGCACCTGAATGGGGTTCAGGTGGTCGTCGGTTCGAATCCGACCACCCCGATTTTAGGCACAAAAACGGCTTCGTTAACTATGAAATAAGGGCAATATAGCCGTGCCTTGCATACAACTTGTGTAATCACTACATCAATAGTGATGATTAAATAAGAAAAAAGGAGAAGTAATGTTAACAGAAAATCGTCTCAAAATGTATCTCGCCGAATTCATTGGCACATTAGTGTTGGTTTTCATGGGATGCGGAAGCGCGGTTTTTCTTGGAGTCAGTACAGGCGGAGGGCACCTTGCCGTTGCGCTCGCGTTTGGACTCTCAATCGTAGCTATGGCTTATTTGATTGGCAATATCTCCGGATGCCACATTAACCCAGCCGTTTCTCTTGCGATGTATCTTCGTAAAAAACTCGAATTATTTGATTTCTGTGGATATGTCGTGGCACAAATTTTAGGCGCGATTGCCGGAGCATCTTTAATAAAATGGATGCTAGTATTCAAAACTGTTGATTTGACTGGAGCGCTTGGAGCCAATGGAATCGCCAACGCTGGGGGAGTGCGCGGCTCGCTTCTAATCGAAATTCTTTTAACTTTCATCTTTGTCATCGTAATCTTAGGTGTAACTTCTGACAGCAACAAGAGCAACATCGCCGGAATTGTTATCGGGCTGACACTCACTTTCGTACACATTATCGGAATCCCACTTACTGGCACCTCAGTAAACCCTGCCCGTAGCATCGGACCCGCCATATTCGCTGGCGGAGCGGCACTTAAGGACCTTTGGGTTTTTGTCTTGGGACCACTTGTCGGTTCGACTTTAGCTTATTTAGTATTTTCGCTGATTAAACCCCAAGAAGTTGTAGCCAAGAGAAAAAAATAACGTTTACGAGAAAAGGGAGGGGAATAACCCCCTCCCCTATGAGTATCAACAAAACTCTTGCCGGCAAAGTATCTATCTTTTCATATTTACAAACTGAAGCGGGACGTCCCACTCCTCTTCACGCAGTTGTTGCATCATAGTCTGCAAATCGTCAATCTGTTTGCCGACAACTCGGACTTGGTCGTCTTGAATTGCAGGCTGTACTTTCAGCCCGGAAGCTTTAATAAATTTAACCATCTTCTGCGCCATTTCGCGCGAAATACCTTCTTTGATCCTCACTTCACGACGAACGGTATTCTGTGTCGCCGCTTCGATTTTTTGTGGGTCCAACACTTTAGGTTCAATTTTTTGGCGCACACATTGGCTAACTAATATTTCCATGATAGCCTTTATTTTCATTTCATCGCCGGTTGCAATTTTAATCGATTTGTCTTTGTGATCAAAAACAATCTCCGTATGTACACTGCGAAAATCATACCGTGTGGAAACTTCCCTTTTTGCATTGTTTACAATATTATCCAGCGTCTGCATATCCACTGTGCTGACAATATCTAATGATGGCATTTAGATATATAACCTCCTTGCGTAAATGACCCGACGATTTTATCATAATGTTCGGCAATATTGCACTTATGCCTATATGTATTCTATAGATTCCTCACCAGAAAATACTTTGCGGGCAACCAAATAGCCACTGACAATAACGCAAAAAGAATTGCATACATTAAAAAAATAGTCATATATGTGTAGGTATTATGCAAAAATTGCTGGTTACCTCCATTAGAAATATAAACGCCATACGCTTGGATTCCGCTTAAAGCAGAAAAGACAGCAACAGAGAGCAATACATTTCGAATACCCGTAACAATGTTCAATTTTTTATGTAATGCCCTCTTTTCTCTCAACACAAAAACTATTGGAGTTGCCAAAATTAGGAGGCATGATAGCAAAAATGTCCCAACTGCAATAAAACCAAACACATTCATATAAAGCCTAGTCCCTTGCAATTGCGCCCAAGCCAGCAGTGCGCCGCCCACCAAAACAAGTACTACATAAATAGCATCCATCGTAAGACAATATGGTTTGAGCACTTTTTCGAACACTTTTTTTATCTTGTCAGTATCTTTCTCCCTTAAAACAACAAAAGCAATGAACGAAATCAAAGCGATTATTGAAGCTAGCAATGGCAAATAAGACACATACGTTCTAATTGTGATCACACTATTCACATAATAGGCACTCTTAACAAGTATAAAAGGTATTGATAGCACCAAAGAAGCAAAGTTCAGACAAATTGAAACAAACAAATATTGGTTGAGACGGCCTTTGGCTTTTGTAATTACCTCTCCTCCAATCAATACGTCGTTATCCATAAAAGAGTCCTTGGTTGAATTGAATTGCATAACCATAAGAACTACGCTCGTTGCTAAAAACATTAAGTTAAGCGCAAAACCAATTATCGGTTTATAGAACGCATACGAAACAGCGAATAATACGATAAGTCCGAAAAGCGTCAGTAAGCCAGCTACCAAACACCTGTTTTTAAACTTCGTTACGATAGTGCCTGCGATATGCGCGATTTGTTTTTCGGTTTTCTGCTCAGTTTTGTCTCCACTCGCACCCAAAAGCCGATTACCGGTCAGGATCTCGTCACAGGACACCCCCAGTATTTCCGCAATAACCGGAAGCATCGACAAATCGGGATTGCTTTCATCGCACTCCCACTTGCTGACGGTTTTATTGGATACAAAAAGCTTGTCAGCTAAATCTTGCTGTGTCAGCCCCTTGGATTTTCGCATCGTAGCGATAAATGAACCGATTGTTCTCTTTTCCATTCCTTCCCTCCATCCAGTTTTCATTACAATCTACTCAACTGCGACAGGGAAAACCACCCACAAAAGCGTGATTTTGTCTACGATTAAGAGAATACTGGCAAAAGCGATAACAAAAAACTATTTCCTGTTGCCTGTGTATAAATTTACCAGTGACTGAATACCCTCACTGTTAACAACCCCGACCATCCGTCCGTTTTAGATCGGANNACCGGCACGTTCGGCATACCAGATTCAGTCATTATGGCAAATGCTTTCGCCAAGTCATCGTCATGCATTACAGATTGTGTACTCTCGAATGGAACTACTGGCAACGGCGATGAAGTTGTTGCGGGAACATGTGGAACTTGTCTCAGTCTGCTTGCATCAACGAACCCTATGAGTTGCCCGTCTCTCATCACCGGAAAACACTGGTGTCCGTACTTAAGGACGTAGTCGTAATACAGTTGTTCGACACTGATATTCGATGGAATCTCTACCCCACATATGACCATGGCCTCTCTAACTTTGTGAAGAACCAACAAATCAAGAAGCTGAACTTGACGATAACTGTTTGTCGCCAAATCAACCAAAAACCACCCAATTAAAGCCAGCCAAATCCCATTGAATAAATCAATAAAAACAACAAAAAGTATTCCCAGCAAAATAAAACCGTATCCAAACACCCGTCCTACGATTGAGGAAATTTTAGTCGACAAGTTTAGCTTTCCGGTCCGCCACCAAATTATTGAACGCAACACACGCCCCCCATCCAATGGAAACCCGGGGATTAAGTTAAAAATGCCAAGGTAAATATTAATCGGTCCTAGCCATAGCGCAACTGCCCGGGCATATTCTCCGACACCGCTTGAGTCATTCAGAATGATTGTCAGACCAAATAGCAACGCCCCAATGCTAAAACTTGCCAGAGGTCCGGCCAGTGCCATCAAAAACTCGTGCCAAGCTTTTTTGGGTTCCTCAGCTATTTCAGCCATCCCACCAAAGATGAACAATGTAATTGATTTAACTGGCACTCCCTGTTTTAGAGAGACCATACTGTGCGCCAACTCGTGGATTAAAACCGAGGAAAAAAATAACAGACTGGCAATTATACCGGTGGATACTCTCTCTGCTACTGACCAATCAGGATAGGCTTGTGGGAAATAGCCACTGATCAGTGTCCACGTTATTAGTGCAAATATCACTAACCATGTTGGATTAACAAAAAACTTTATGCCAAATACGCGGCCTATTGGAATGCTCTTCATGGCAATGAAAACACCTCGGCTCTAATGCACTTAATCACACCCCAAAAACTCCGCTATTATCCATTTCGAAATCCAAGGGCTTGAAGGGGGTTCTGTAAAATTATACATTCATGACAGAAAGTTGTCATAGCAGTTTAAATGAGCGGTTTCTTAACAAACCTTCTTGACCTGAAACCCTGTCGGTTTGGTTTGGCTTGGGGAGATAAGCCTGCTGGGCGACGAGTTATTGACGGCTCATCAGTAGTTGGGCTTACCGAACGACGCTTTCCTAGCCGCTTTTGGACAGGATAAGCATCATTTTCATCCCGAGGAGCAGCCGCATCATAATCAAATCCTGGTTGTAACCGCCGTTCGACTTTATAACCCAAAACACGTTCAACCGCGTTCACCATGTCACTGTCCTCACGGGAAATAAAGGTAAAGGCCTCACCAGTGTTATCGACTCGACCAGTACGTCCAATACGATGTATATAAGCATCAGTTGTGTCAGGCATATCGTAATTGACCACATGCGATATTCGGAGCACATCAATACCGCGCGAAGCGATATCGGTTGCTACCAGTATTTTAACCTTGCCAGAACGGAAACTATCAATCGCCGCTTGCCTACGAGACTGCGTTAAATTGCCTTGCAGGGAAGTCACTTTAAAACCTGCCTGTTTAAGTTTTTCGGTCACTTTTTCGGTGCGATGCTTTGTTCTGGTAAAAACTACCACCGAATCAGTTTTGATTTGGTGTAACAAATCAATGAGCAAAGCGCCTTTGAGATGCTGTTTAACCGGATAAAATGAGTGAGTTACGCTACTGGCCGGAGCGGAATGCCCGATTTGAATTGTGACTGGTTCAGTTAAATACGCTTGCACTAGTTTACGCACATCTTCCGGCATGGTGGCAGAAAAAAGAAGTACTTGTTTCTGTTGTGGCAGGCAACGCAGGATATTTGTTATGTCAGGCAAAAACCCCATATCAAACATTCTATCGGCTTCATCAATTACCAACATTTCAACACTGGATAAGTCTATTGTCCCTTGCCAAACATGATCAAGTAGCCGCCCCGGACAAGCCACCACAATATCCACTCCATCACGTAAATTGCGAATCTGCGGAGTCATTCCAACCCCACCATAAAGCGATAAAACCCGTATTCCCGTCCGCCTTCCCAGCGAAGAAAGGGATTCATTGGTTTGTTCAGCAAGTTCACGCGTTGGCGAAATCACCAACCCTCGAATATTGCCACGCCTATGAGAATCCAAACGCTGCAACATGGGAAGCGCAAAGGCTGCTGTCTTTCCGGTTCCGGTTTGGGCAAGTCCGATAATATCCTTTCCCTCAAGAGTAGGCGGAATAGACTGGCACTGAATCGGAGTAGGTGTAACATAACCCGAAAGCCGTATCCCATCCATTATTTTGGGGCTTAGACCAAAGGAGTCAAAGCTAACAACCGCTACTTCCTCCTTTTGTGAATTTGCCGGCTCGTGGCGTATCTCACTAGACCCCGGAGGAACTAACGGAAGCAATCCGTTGCTAAGTCTTTCTCGGCAAGGCGGGCATCTCTTGGGGTCACTATCAAAACCTTGGGAGCGAAAAAACTGCTGATCCGCAGCGCTGTAAATAAATCTATTTCCGCAATCAGAACAAACCAAAAATTTGTCTTGTAAAATCAAAAAGAAACACTCTCATTAATATATTTTAGCTGTGTTTTGGACAATGACACCGAGGAAAATACGGGGATTTCTACGGGAGCTACCGCCAAAGCTTGAACTAATCTTCTTTATTCTAGCATGAACTTTCGATTTTAAGCAAAAAGCAACCGGACCCGCCCACTGTGGACAATCTACAGTTGTTAACTGCCTATGGCATTGCCGGTCAAAGATAGGGCACCCCGCTGTTAGTCAGAACTGACAGTGAAAGCAGTATCAACATTATCTGTGAAAATTATTAGTTGTCGGCATCATAATCGTCTTCACGCTCGTTTGAACGCCGCTCTCTAAGTCGCATGGTCTCACTTAGTATCTTTTTGCGCAACCTGATACTATCCGGGGTTACTTCCACAAGCTCATCGCGATTGATAAAATCAATTGATTGCTCAAGACTCATAATTATCGGTGGAGTAAGCTTAACGGCGATATCTGAAGTTGAAGAACGAATATTAGTTTTCTTTTTTTCCTTGCAGACATTGATGGCGATATCTCGAGTACGCGGGTTCGTGCCAATAATCATACCTTCGTACACCTGAGTCCCCGGACCAATAAAATTCATACCTCTCTCTTGGGCATTGCTAAGCCCGTAAGCCACCGCTTCACCAGTTTCAGAAGCTATTAATACACCTGAACGAGCTGAAACAATATCACGTTTCCATGGTTCATAACCCATAAAGAGCGTATTCATAACCCCCTCGCCTCGCGTGGCTGTAATAAAAGAACTGCGGAATCCAATCAAACCCTTGGTCGGAATGCGAAATTCCAAATGTACGTTATTATCTCCATCGCTACGCATATCACGCATCTCAGCTTGCCGTTTACCCAGCATTTCGCTGACGGCACCAATATGCTCCGAGCGCATATCAATAGTCAGCAACTCCACCGGCTCCATCAGTTTACCATCCACCATTTTCGTTATCGCTTCCGGTTTAGACACCTGAAACTCGTAGCCCTCACGACGCATAGCTTCAATCAATACAGCCAGATGAAGTTCTCCGCGGCCTTTAACCAAAAATGTGTCCGGAGAATCGGTGTCATTAACACGCAAGCTTAGGTTGGTTACCAACTCCCTGTACAGACGTTCGCGCAGTTGGCGTGTCGTAGAGAATTTACCTTCGCGACCGGCAAAAGGTGATGTGTTGACGGCAAATGTCATCTCAACCGTCGGTTCTCCAATCTCGATTCGCTTTATTGGCTCGACACACTCCGGCGAAGCCAATGTATCTCCAATGTTAACTTCTGACACACCGGTCACCGCCACAATGTCACCGGCATCCAATCCATTAGTCTCCACCCGTTTCAATCCCATGTACGTCAGAACTTCCGCTACCTCAAAATTTTTATTTGTTCCGTCTGCATAAATACATACCACACGCTCTCGGGGCGTAATCTTGCCTCTGAATATGCGACCAATGGCAATTTTGCCCTTATGACTGTCATAATCCAAATTTGATACCACCAATTGGAAAGGCCCAGCTTCAATACGGGGAGGAGGAATTTTAGCCAAAATAGTATCAAATAAAAGACTTACATCGCCGGCTAAACCTAAATCGGGCTCAGCCACAACAATACCCTGCCGTCCGCTGGCATATAAGACCGGAAAGTCCAGCTGCTCTGGCGTTGTTGCTAATTCCAAAAACAAATCCTGTACTCGCTGTAATACCTCTGAAATACGGGCGTTTTCACGGTCTATTTTATTGATGACCACAATGGGATATAACCCATTTTTTAGCGCTTGTTTTAGGACATATTTTGTTTGTGGCATAGGGCCTTCAACGGCATCCACCATTAAAAGACAGCCGTCTGCCATATGAATCACTCGTTCCACCTCTCCCGAAAAATCAGCATGTCCGGGAGTATCAATAATGTTGATTTTCACGCCTTTATACATAACCGCAGTATTCTTCGACATGATAGTTATACCACGCTCGCGTTCCTGTGGGTTAGAATCCATCACGCATTCCTCCACCGCTTGATTAGCGCGAAAAATATGGCTCTGTTTTAAAAGCGCGTCCACCATGGTGGTTTTCCCATGGTCAACATGGGCAATAATCGCAATATTGCGAATGTCATCACGATACTTCATAAAATAAAATCAATCCTTTTAACCTTTAACTTTAACCAAAACCTATAGGTACTCGGCTAATTATAGGATAGGAATAGCCCTTTTAACAATTTTTGCCGAGGACCAATGCCCTTACAAACTCAAAGCGACGTTTGTGGTACAATTCATGGGTTGCAGCAAAAACTTTAACTAGGATGAAACCATGAATTACAAGCTATATAAGGATGCCGAACCGAGAGAAACGATTAGCAGAATAAAGAACATTCTAACTACCAACAAAATATATGTCTCGGAAAGCCCGATGGAAGGGTTTGATGGTATCTTTTCGGTTAGGCTAACCATTAATGGCTCAGAAATAGGAACAAACGGCAAAGGCGTTACCCGAGAAGCAGCCTATGCCAGTGCCTATGCAGAACTTATTGAAAGAATCCAAAACTTCGCCTTGTACAAATTCATGTATCCCGCCAAAGACCATCTCAGTGATGCTCCTTTCTACTACGCGCCAGACGAGATAGCCGTGCCGGTCAACGAATCCTCGGACTACATGAAGGTATTCGCAACCGACGTTGCTTTGAACGAGATTTCGGACAGCGATATGTTAGCCATTCATACCAGATATGAAAGAGATAACCAAATATTCTGTTGCATTCCATACATTAACATGTCCACTCAGGAAACAGTTTTGGTTCCGGCGCGACTCTGTGAGCATATCTACGCCAGCAATGGTATGGCCGCTGGAAATACTTACACAGAAGCATTGGTCCAGAGTATCAGTGAGATTTTTGAACGTTACGCCAACAAAGAAATTTTCAACGGAAAAGTGATCCCACCGGAAATAAAACTGGAAGATATCAATTTTTCGCCAGAAATGAGAGAGGTAATCCATAAACTATCCCTGAAGGGTAACTATACCATCAGTTTTAGAGATTGCTCATTAGGGTTAGGGTTGCCGGTTGTCGGGTTATTTTTTATTGATCGTAGCACCGGTAAATATTTCGTGAAGTTTGGATGCCACCCAATCCTATCGATTGCCGCCGAACGAACGATTACCGAACTGTTTCAGGGAAGAGATTTTTCACGCATACATACATGGCTGAACGTATTCACCTTCAGTACTGAACTTAACTATGCGGTAGTTTTTGAGGGAATATTTCGTAACGGGGATGGAATCTACCCCTACAAGGTTTTCACTGGTGCCAACTCCTATAATTTTTCTGATTGCTGGTGTAAAACCAAAAATCCCGATAACGAAGTATTCCTAAGCTATTTACTATCGATAATTGAGAAAAACAACTGGAATTTATACCATCGAGATGTTTCTTTTCTCGGTTTCCCGTCTCTTCACGCATTCATCCCCGAAATAAGCAGTATCATCTGCATGAACAAACAATACTTAGATAAGAATATCCGTTTTAAGCAAATAAAAGGATATCTGTTGAATTTGGAGCGTTGCAACAAGGAAGAGATGAAAGCCGTCGTGGACTTCATTGACAACAATTATTACTCGGATTATGAATCCATCAAGCGTTTGACAGGGCTTCCGTTAAACGCTAATTCCAACTTTAATCAAACCAACAATCTGTGCTTTAAGTACCTTCTCTGTTGTAGAGATGGCGAATATAAAAGAGGGATAGAAAATCTGGACAAATTTATAAAAGAAAGCTATTTACCGCTGGAAGATCTTGCTTTTTATCGCTGTCTACGGGAAGCCACTTATGCCATGCATATCCAAAACTTGGATATCAATGAAACAGGGCTCACCCTAAATACTATGTTTGATTCGGAACTAGTCAGGAGGATAATGAGCATTCTGCTGTATCACCAATTTGAGGTTTTCACCTGCCCCGAGTGTGATTCTTGCAACTCAAAAAGCGCTTGTTTTTATCCACAGATATGTCATCTTGACACTCAAATGACACAAAAATATTTAGCATGGAAAAAAGGCTAACAAAAGTTACCCTCCCATAAAATAATTGTGGCGGACAGAAGCCGCCACAATTATCTACAAGCAAATCCAAGCCACTGAGCAGTAATCTAATACTGTCTAGGTCTTGACATCCCTTCCTGCCGCTTTCGGCGACGGGCACTTTTTTTAGCTTTAATACGTTCAGCATCGCCACGGGAAATGAAATATTCATGAGACCTGGCTTCACGCAACACACCTTCCGTCTGTACCATTCTCTGGAAACGCTTAAGAAGCGATTCTTGCGATTCGCCTTCACGAATTGTCACTTTTAAAGACACTAAATTTCACCTCCTCTTTTGAAGCATAAACAATACTATGTTGGCTGACACGTGTGTCAGCCAACATAGCAAGCCCTGTCAATGTCTTATTAACGTTGAATATTGCGATAACAATCGCTACAATAGACCGGCTTGTCGCCACGAGGCTGGAAAGGGACCTCGGTATTCTTTCCACAGCTTGCACAAACTGTCGGGAACATTTGGCGGGCGCCAGCATAACCACCCCCACCGCGCTCGGATTTACGAGCCTGACGGCAAGACGGGCAACGCTTGGGCTCATTGGTGTAACCCTTTGATTGGAAAAACTCCTGGTCCTGAATACTGAAGATAAACGTGGCTCCACAATCACAACACTGGATTGGTTTGTCCTCAAACGCCATATTGATGACCTCCTCTCTTTATATACTTAGTTCATAGTTTTTGGTCATCCAGCGTAAAAGAACAACTTGAAGGCATGTAATAACCTAAACCGAAACCTTAAGCATTATACAATACCTACGTCTGCAGTGCAAACAAAACAACAACCATGCCGAATCAATCGCATAAAATCGAGAGAATCGTTCCTGCAATCAATCTAAAAATTGTATTTTGGTAGCATCAAAGCGATAGAAACTTAGTTACTATTCACCTTATGACTGCTTTTCACACCTATTCGACGCTTCACATTTTTCACACAAACCACCTCATATCTAAGCAAACATCTTTGTAAAAGCAAGCGTACAGAGCTACCAAACACTTCTGAAAGAGGGCGGGGGCATTTCTCCCGCCCTCTTTTATCAAAATTATTTGTCAGCTAGTTTCTCAGCAAAATCCCCTATAACAGGAATTCTCCATCTTTGACACTGATAGGCCTTAATAAGCGCCATAACAATAACTACAAGCGTTGCAATCGCAAAAACAAACATCAGGATTCCACCAATAGCGGCCAAGGCGCTATGTATAGCCCCGAGAATTATCATCAAAATGACAAGCCCAATCCAAACTACTATGAACGCAATATACACTATCAGAGCCTGAAAAGCGTGGAAACGGATATTTTTGTTGGTTTTTTCAATAATAATGAAAATAATTGCCGCAATACTAAAGAGATAGCATAAAACACCTGCAATGTTCTCCTGAAGTCCAGAAGATGACTGTTGATTGTCTGTCATAAAACTCCTCTCCTTTGAAAAATTTGACAGTATAATACACCAAACCAAAAACACAATTCAATAAACCACTTTTGGCATGAAGTACTCAATAATCAGTTTAAAATATCAGTGGTAAAAGAATAGACCAAATTTATTAGCTACTCATAAGCACGCCTTAAACAAAGAAAGAGAAGGATCGATGATAACTCAAACAACCCTTCTCTTGTCCCATTAAGTAGTATACTGTGATTTTAGAATCGTTTTACTTTTACGCGCATTATTACCATCCCCACCGCAAGCCCAAGTATTGTCCCTGATATGACTAACAGCCACCACCACCAATTCCAACCCGTTGATGGCTGCTCTGCCGTCGTTATAGTACCCGATACTGTAGTCGTATACATATTCGTTACCTCGTTTGTAACTCTTGACTCAATTGTTGTTGGCAATACATTGGTAACTGTGGTTGGAACCGGAACCGTCGTAACTACAGTTGTCGGTAATGATGTCGTAATCGTGGTTGGGATAGATGACGTTGCAGTTGAAGTCACTGGTACAGTCACCGTAGCCGTGGCTGATGAAGATGACGTCGTAGTTAAAGTCACTGGTACAGTCACCGTAGCTGTAGCTGATGAAGATAACGTTGTAGTTGAAGTCACTGGTAGAGTCACCGTAACCGTGGAAGATAATGTCGTCGGGACCGAAGTTGTCACCGTTTCTGTATTTGTTGTCACAACAGTGGGACCTGCTACGGTTGTTGTTTTGACAACCTCCAACCCAAAACTCAGCACCGGCGTACCGCGGTGTTCCTTAGTGCCATCGCCTAGCCGACCATGGTAGTTCAAGCCCCAAGCATGCACTGTGCCGTCACTTTTCAGCGCAAGCGAGTGGACACTACCTACTGATATAGCAATAACATTATTCAGAAAACCAACTCCGTTATCACCTAGCACCTGCACAGGCAGCCATCGGTCAGAATCAGTACCATCACCTAGCATCCCTCCTATACCTTCCGCTGTATTATCCCCCAAGTCCAGACTGTTCCATCGCTTTTTAAAACCATCGAGGAACAATCTTTCGCTTGGATAGAAATAACCTTGTCCAGAGGATTAACTCCACTCCCACTTTTAACTTGTACGGGCACTATCCGTCTCGTTGTAGTGTTATCTCCCAATTGACCATGATCGTTTCGGCCCCAAGCATACACTGTGCCGTCACTTTTCAGCGCAAGCGAGTGATCTTTACCAGCCGATATTGCAATTATGCCAGCGAGATTTCCGCTCCCACCAACTCCTAGCACCTGCACAGGTGTCGAACTATCTGTGCCAATACCATTAGTGTCGATGCCTAACTGACCATAATAATTCTCACCCCAAGCATACACTGTGCCGTCACTTTTCAGCGCAAGCGAGTATTCATGACCAGCTGATATAGCAATTACGTCAGTGAGGTTCCCGATTCCGCCAACACCTAGCACCTGCACAGGTGTTGTGCTATTTGTTGTAGTGTCATCTCCTAACTGACCATAATAATTCCTACCCCAAGCATACACTGTGCCGTCACTTTTCAGCGCAAGCGAGTATTGATAACCAGCTGATATAGCAATTACGTCAGTGAGGTTCCCGATTCCGCCAACACCTAGCACCTGCACAGGTATCGAGCTATTTGTGTAAGTGCCGTTGCCTAACTGACCAAATTGATAATTCTGACCCCAAGCATACACTGTGCCGTCGCTTTTCAGTGCAAGCGAGTGAAAACCACCAGCTGATATAGCAATTACGTCAGTGAGGTTTCCGCTTCCACCAACTCCTAGCACCTGCACAGGTGTTGTGTGTTCGTGCTCTAGCCCAGAACCGCTAAGTCCATTCCCTAACTGTCCTCCCCCTCCCATACCCCAACCCCACACTGTACCATCGCTTTTCAAGGCTAGGCTGTGATAGTACCCAGCTGATATGGCAGGAGAAATAACCGCTGCTTTTACCGGCATATTGAATGATGCAATGCCACCAATTACACATGTTGTGAGCAAAACCCCTAATAATCTCTTTGTTGTTTGATTCATTTTGTGTCCTTTCGTTTATAATATTTTCCTGATGAACTTCTTCTGATAGTAAATTAGAGAGCAACGTAGTCCCTCCAGAAAACCCTCTTTTCGCTTGTGATCTATACTATAGCATATTTGTATAGTATTCGCCACAATAGCAAAATGGATTAGAGTTATTGGGGTTTAGGCTCGTATCGTTACCAGTCCTGTAGAAGTTATTGCCAAAACATCCAACGTGATGTTTTGGCAATAACTTCTCATCTATGAGTAAATGCAAAATGCAAAAGTTTTTAAGAGATATTGATATGTTCTATGCGATACCGTACTATTCCCGACGGCACAATAACCTCCACCACCTCACCTTCATGGTGCCCAATAATTGCTTGCCCAATGGGAGAGACATGTGAAATCTTTCCTTGGCTAGGATTAGCCTCTTTAGGACCCACAATGGTGTAGCATAGCGTTTTACCGGTGGATTGCATGACTAGGGTTACCGTATTGCCCACACAAACGCACCCTTGAGAGTGCTTGTCACTAGAGATAATAGCGGCATTACGGATGACCTGTTCCAGCTCCTGAATGCGGCCGTCGATATAACCCAATTGCTCACGAGCGGCATGTAGCGGAGCATTCTCACGAAAATCCTTATCAGCCGCTGCGCGACGAATCTCTTCTAGTACTTGCGGACGTTGTTTCAATAAATTGTCTCGCTCACGAAGTAAGTCATCGTATCCTTTTTGAGTAAGCACATTTCTATCAGATTGAGACTTTTTGCGCACTTCCTTAGTGTTGGTTAGCGCAATCGCTCGGTGCGCCTTAACGCTAGCCGATAAAGGAACAGTTGTATATCCACTTTCTTTAACAAAAGTTAAAAAGCGACGCAAAATTTCCAGTTTTTGCTCATCCTGAGCTTCATTGGAAAAACGTTCGGCATAGCTGGCAACCTCTATTGCTGCCAAATTCACCACAGTCTTTTTTTCATCGAACCAATCGACAAAAAGGGTAACCTCAAGTTTGTACGCCCTAGCTACATCCTTAGGCAATTGCCCAAGAAATTGATTTGCCACAGTCTTAAGCGTTATGTTGTCAATATCTTGCATCATTTCTGCCCTTTCAAAACTATCTATTTATCTTTTTTGTCGGATCCAAAAGGCCACAACCCTTGTTTGAATAGGTGGAAAAAAGCCGCACCATGCCAGTCAAAAGCGATTTGCGTTGAAGCAGCAATCCTTTCTGTCATTTTATGGCGAAGTGCCCATTTTGCCATTCTCTGAATAGTATTGTCACTCATTTTTGCGAATAATTTATGTCCATACCAACCAAAACGGATTTCTCTACCAAGCTTTTTCCGCAATTCATCATTGTACACCTTCATTCTACGAGCGGAAAAATCATCTTTTTCAATCGCATTGTGTAAGGCAGAAGATGCCATATCTGCGCACAACAGACCAAAATACAACCCACCACCGGTAAGCGGTTTGACTTGGCCGGCAGCATCCCCTATCAACATCACCCTCGGTGCGCACAAACGTGAAGGTGCCGACAGTGTAATCCCCCGATATGTCGGCTTGGTAAGAATAGATGAAACTCGGCCACATTCCTGTAGCATGGATAGATACCGCTCCAAATACTTATGAGTACATTTATCAGCCATTAACCCCGCCAACGCTCGTTTTCCTTCAACCGGCACCAACCAAGCAAAATATCCCGGTGCCAGTTCCCGCCCCAAGAATATTTCCACCTCGCGCAAATCAGTCGCCTCTACTTCCACTTGCGCCCCCACCGTCCACTGACCAACTTTTCCAAGCCCGATAGCTTGCGGAAGCCGGGAACCAAAGCCACAAGCCAGTGCTACTGAGCGCGTAGCGAATAATACTTCTCTTCCGTTTTGTATAACACGCAAAATAACTCCGTCTGGATTAAGGACTATTTCACTCACCCTATGCCCTAATAAATAGTCAGCGCCATTTTCCTGCGCCTGACGTGCCATGTGAGCATTGTAAGCGCCTCTATCAATAACAACAGCCTGAGCTTCTGGACGCGCCAAATGTAACACAGTACCGCCTGGAGCATAAACCGAGGCACTACTAAGTTCACGCAATACCAGTTCTACTGGAATGGCATATTGCTTGAAGCACTGGAAGCTTATTAACCCGGTACAACATACCGGCTGGCCAACAGTGAGATTTTTCTCCAAGACAGCCACTTGATGCCCGTGTTTTGCCAGTTCAGATGCCGTATGACACCCAACTGGTCCTCCGCCCACAATCACGCAATCATAACGATTCAATTTGTTTTACTCATTTAAACCAATCCGTGAATTATATACTTTCAATTGCCAGTATGAAAACCCCGTGTTAGAATAGTCACTTGAAAGTCTGGGCAGCTTTAAGTATGCCAAGCTGATTGCATGCAGGCAATATCGCAGACTCACCTTAAAGATAAGAAAGAAGAACATCATGGCAAAGAATAGTTTAGTAATAGTTGAATCTCCGGCTAAAGCCAAAACGCTCACCAGTATGCTGGGTAAAGGTTATGTTATTAAAGCCTCCCTCGGGCATATTCGTGATCTACCCAAAAGCCGTATCGGTATTGATATTGAGAATAATTTCACACCGAAATATGTCGTTTCACGGGATAAAAGCAAGACTGTAAAAGAGCTAAAAGAGCTGGCTGGACGTTCAAAAGCAGTCTTTCTGGCCACGGACCCTGATCGCGAAGGCGAAGCTATCGCCTGGCACCTTGAGGAAACTACCCGCGCAAACAACATCCCTTTCCATCGCGTGATATTCCATGAAATAACTGAAACTGCCATCAGCGAGGCTTTCAAGCACCCACGCGCAATCAATATGAACCTTGTCGATGCCCAACAAGCCAGACGCGTTGTCGATCGGCTTTTGGGATACAAACTCTCGCCACTGCTTTGGAGCAAAGTACGGCGTGGTCTTTCCGCCGGCAGGGTACAATCAGTAGCGGTAAAAATCGTGGTCGACCGTGAGCGTGAAATTGAAAAGTTCGTCGCTGTGGAGTATTGGACTCTGGAAGCTGAATTAGTCAAGCAAGGAACCACCAAACCAGCCTTTCGTGCCACACTTGTCGGATTGGCAGACGGTAAAAAAATAACGCTGGGAAATAAAAAAAGCGCTGACGCGGTTATGGCCGAACTTGGCAAAGCTGATTACAGCGTTCTTAAAACTACCACCAAACAAACCAAGCGCTCACCAGCACCGCCGTTTATTACCTCCACCATGCAACAAGAAGCTTGGCGCCGTTACCACTTCTCAGCCAAAAGAACAATGGCACTAGCTCAACAGCTATATGAAGGACTTTCTATGGGAGAAGAAGGCAATGTAGGTCTGATTACCTATATGCGTACCGACTCCACCCATGTAGCCTCACATGCCATTAGCGAAACACGCCAATACATCGCTGAAAAATATGGCGACTCTTATGTACCACTCAAAGCGCGTTCGTTCTCACGAAAAGTAAAGGGGGCTCAAGAAGCGCACGAAGCAATCCGCCCGACACAGGTTATGCGCCACCCCTTGGTCGTCAAAGACTATTTAAATGCCGACCAAAGGAAGTTATACCAACTGATTTGGCAACGTATGGTGGCTTCACAAATGGCAGACGCCCTGTTTGAGAATACAACAGTTGATATTGAAGCCAAGAATAAACCGGCCAAAACAAACTATCTGTTGCGCACTCAAACGTCAGTCAACCTGTTCCCCGGGTTCATTACTCTTTACTCTGAGCAGAAAGATGATGGTGAAGACGATACCAAGAAACCCTCATCCCTGCCTCAATTGAACAAAGGTGATGCCCTCAAAATGAACGAGCTTTTCGCTGAACAAAATTTCAGCAAACCGCCGCTACGTTTCACTGAAGCTACTTTGATCAAAATGCTTGAGCAAAACGGTATTGGCAGGCCATCAACCTATGCGCCAATAATGACTACCATCCAGGACCGTGAATATGTCAGTAAAACAGGAGGCTCTTTCTACCCCAGCGAGTTGGGGTTTATTGTGACCGATTTACTGGTGACTAATTTTGCTGACATCATTAATGTTGAGTACACCGCTCACATGGAAGGCGAATTGGATAAAGTGGCCAACGCTGAAGTGAAGTGGGTTGATACGGTAAGGGATTTTTATCAACCACTGGAACAATGTCTGAGTAAAGCTAGCGACTCCATTCAAAAAGTGCAACTGGCGGATGAACCGACCGGTGAGGATTGCCCTGATTGCGGAAAAGCACTGGTATTCAAAATCGGGCGTTTTGGCAAGTTTATCACCTGTTCCAATTACCCCGAATGCAAATATCACACCAATTTCCGTATTAAAACTGATGTGCCTTGCCCAGGCTGCACCGAAGGTGGCATGCTTGTTGGGCGATTTAACAAGAAAGGCAAAATCTTCTATGGATGCAACGCCTATCCTCGCCATAAATTTGCCATCAACGGCAAACCGCTTTCCGAACCTTGTCCGAAATGCGGCAAACTCCTAATTGAAGCCGGAGCCAGCGGCATTCGCTGTACCGAATGTAAATATCGAGGTAAAAAGACTGAAGAATGACCATCTCTGCCGAAGCACAAGTACTGGTGAGCCGATTCGTAAACTACCTTGAGACAGAAAAACATGCCTCAAAATATACCATCCGCAACTACCAAAGTGACCTGCTCGGCAATAATCAGCGCGGTACAGCCAAAGGTTTTTTTCAGTATCTTGAACACTGCCGAATCAGAACATTAACGGAAGTCGACAAAGCTACGATTCGCTCTTATCTTAGCCACCTGGTTGATCAGCAAATTGCAAGGGTAAGTTTGGCCCGCAAGTTATCGGTCATACGCTCTTTTTACCACTTTTTAATGCGCGAAAAACTCATTGAGCACAATCCCATGGAATTAATCGTTTCTCCCAAGAGGGAACATCATCTGCCCGAGTTTTTAAACATTGAAGAAATGCATGAACTGTTATCTAAGCCTGACCACACCTCACTGCTGGGGAAACGTGACCATGCCATAATTGAGCTATTTTACGCAGCGGGTCTGCGAGTAAGCGAGCTTGCGGGGTTGAACACTGACCAACTTGACATGGAAGCAAGAGAGATTAGGGTGCACGGAAAAGGCAACAAGGAACGTTTAGTCATCATCGGGGCTCCGGCCACTCGGTCACTTCAAATGTATGTTCAAGACATACGACCTCTTCTTGCCAACAAACACTCCGGGCAAGCTTTGTTTATTAATTATCGTGGCACACGTCTCAGTTCACGTTGGGTTCAAAAACTGGTCATAAGGTATGCCACCGCTGCCGGTTTATCCAAACGCGTACACCCGCATATGTTACGGCATACATTTGCCACTCACCTGCTTGATGGGGGAGCTGACTTACGTGTGGTGCAAGATCTTTTAGGCCACTCCAATCTGTCCACCACACAGATTTATACCCACGTCACACAAAACCAAGCCCGTCGCGTATACATGGCGGCTCATCCATTGGCCAGTCAAGAAAGTAAAAATGAGATATCTTAAACGTTTAGAAAAATTACGCTCGACTCTTGCCGAAAAAAACATACCTGCGCTTTTGGTTTCGCAACCGGAAAATCGTGCTTATTTATCCGGATTCCTTGGTTCTTCCGGCTATCTTCTGATTACCGCCACAACACAAATCCTGGCAACCGATTTTCGTTACATCGAACAAGCCAAAGAACAGGCTCCCTCCTACGTGCTATTGGAATGCAAAGGTAAACTTGACCGGTGGCTTGTCGAATGTCTAATCGAGCTCAAACAAACCGAGTTGTTTTTTGAAACTGATGCTCTCACTTATGACGATTACAGTCAAATCAAAACTCTTTTTGAGCCGCAAGAACTCACACTCAAACCGATAAACGGGTTAGTCGAAAACCTACGTATGATCAAGGAAATCGAGGAAATAGCCCTGATTGAAAAAGCGGTTTCCATAAGTGACAATGCTATTGAACACGCGGCAGAAATTATCCGCACTGGCATGAGTGAAATTGAATTAGCTTGGGAAATCGAAAAATATATGCGTGAAAACGGAAGTCAGCCCATTCCCTTTGCCGTGATTGTGGCAGCAGGTAAAAACTCGGCTCTTCCGCACCATCGACCAAGTTCATACAGAATCAAAGAACAAGAACCGATTATTATTGATATCGGAGCCAATTGGCAAGGATACTCCAGCGACATTACCCGCACATTTTGTTTGGGAAAGCGAGACGAAAAGTTCAACCAAATATACGCTGTCGTCCTCCAAGCACAAGCCGCCGCAATAGAAAAGGTCCGCCATGGCATGAGTGGCACAGAGGCAGACAACATAGCTCGCACCGTTATTGAAACAGCCGGATACGGAAGTCAGTTTGGACACGGACTGGGGCATGGCATTGGGTTAGCTATTCATGAAGGGCCGCGCCTCGGAATATCTGCCCAAAACCAATTATGTGATGGAATGGTTTTCACCATAGAGCCGGGTATTTATTTGCCCGATTGGGGCGGTATACGCATTGAAGACAGTGTGGTAATGGAAAGTGGTAAAATACGTACACTTTCAACCGCTAAAAAGTAACGAAAGAAGTCTATAAAAGGATAGCAATCTTGATTAAAGTTGATCTTCACCTCCATACTCATTTCTCAGGGGACTCTGACATCACATTTGAACAGATTTCTGAGCGTTGTCAAAAACTCGGATTAGGAGCGATTGCTATTACCGATCATGGAACTGCCAAAGGAGCGCTTGAGCTTTCACGTCAAAAATTCACCTGCAAACTAATCGTTGGAGAAGAAGTAGCTTCCAGTGAAGGGGAAATCATCGGTCTTTTCCTCAATGAGAGCATACCAAACGGACTCTCACCGGAAGAAACCATTCGGCGCATTCATTCGCAAGGCGGGTTAGCCTGCATTCCCCATCCGTTCGACCGCTATCGTTCCTCCGCTATGCAAGTTAGTACTTTAGAGCGTATTGTTGACCAAATAGATATTATCGAGGCTTTCAACGCTCGCACGATTCCGTTTATGCAGAATCTCAAACTACCGGAAAAGTTTGCTCGCCAGCATCACATACCTATCGGGGCTGGTTCAGATGCCCATTCCAAAATGGAAATCGGTCGAGCATATATAACCATCCCCGACTTCAACACCTGTGACGAATTTAAACAAAGCATCCTACAATCGACAGTCTTTGGCAAGAGACCGAATATAACCGTATTTTATCGAAGCCTTTTACGCCGCCTAAAGAAAAAGTATAAGCGTAAAGCATCAGCGATATAGGCAATATCCAAATAAACGCTGGGATCCTTTTAATCTCACAAGGCTTTTGTTGTAAAGAACTATTTTTCCTGCTTTGCTTCCGGTTTCATGAGGATCTCGTCTATTAACCCATAGTCCTTTGCCTGAACCGGATTCATATAGTAATCGCGATCGGTATCGTGTTTAATTTTCTCCAGATCCTGACCGGTGTTTTCTGCCAAAATATTGCGGATAATGTCTTGAACACGCAGAATCTCGCGTGCGGCAATCTCGATATCAGTTGCTTGCCCCTGAGCACCACCAATAGCTTGATGCATATGGATTGTGGAATTAGGCAAAGCAAATCGTTTACCCTTGGCACCCGAACATAAAAGAACCGTGGCCATACTGGCAGCCAACCCTAAACAAATAGTGGATACCGGGGGACGAATCAGTTGCATGGTATCATAAATCGCCAAACCCGCATTAATTACTCCGCCCGGGGAGTTAATATAAAGGCTAATATCTTTTTCAGGATCTTCGCGATCAAGATAGAGCAATTGGGCAACGATGCTGTTGGCAACTTGATCATTAATTGCAGTTCCTAAAATAATTATACGTTCCTTAAGCAAAAGCGAATAAATATCATAGGCTCTCTCACCGCGAGCGCCACTTTCTATAACCATCGGGATGACGTTTTGAAATTGCATGCCATTTCCTCCTTTTAATGAATTAATCTTCTTTTGCCTTGTCAATAAGCCACTGAACGGCTTTGTTTATCGCCAGCCAGTTACGTAGTGCCTCGCGATTTTGGGGCTTATTGAGATACTCCGTTCTTTCCTGAAGCATTTTGAGGTCATCACCGTATTGAGCGGTAATCATAGTAATCCGCTTATCAACATCCTCGTCCGTCGCTTCAATTTTTTCCAGTTCGATGATTTTGCCGATTGCCAAATTTTGTTTTACTCGTTGCTCAGCTTTCGGAGTATATGACTCGCGCAGCTTTTCCTCCGAATTCGACTTCATGATTACATTAAACTCTTCTTCGCTTTGAACTGAATTCCGTACCCGGTCAACATACTCCCGTAACATGCGATTGAGTTCATATTCAACTATAACCGGCGGGTATGCAATCTGGCTTTGCTCTACCAGCGCCTCCAAAACTTTATTCTCAAAATCAACTGCTTCTCGTTCTTCATCCCGACGAGTGAGATTATCCTTGATTAGCTGTCGGAATTCCTCCATTGTACTGCAACCTTCAGATACTTTTTTCACAAATTCATCATTAATCTCCGGTAGAGTTTCGCGAAGCACTTCATGCACGGTAATTTTAAAATGGACTTCTTTGCCTGCTATTGATTTATCGGCAAAAGTATCCGGTAAATTAAGCTTGAAATCTTTTACGTCACCGCTCTTTACTCCCACTAATTCCTCTGAAAAACCAGGGGCCGGAAAACGCCAGCCAGGATTCAACTGAAAATCGTCCCGTTCCGCGCAAATGAACGGAGTGTCATTAACCTCACTGGTAATATCCATAATTATCCGGTCTTTCATTGCGGCCGGTTCTTCTATCGATTTCCAATCAGCATTCTCCTGTTGAGCTTGCTTGATTATGTCATCAATCTGGGAATCGACAATAACCACGGGATTAGGCTTCATTTTTATCGAATGATAATCGCCCAAAGTAATTTCCGGAGGTAAAGGAACCGTAGCCTCAAAAGTTGCTGGCTCCCGATTTACAATTTTTATCGAAGGCGCTGAAAAAGCCTTGATACCATTATCCACTAACATTTCATCAAGTAGCGGAGGCAGACATTCTTTGGTGGCATGTTCAAAAAGACCATCTTTCCCGACATGTTGTTCCAGTATTTCACGTGGAGCTTTCCCCTTGCGAAAACCATCAATATCAACCTCTTTGACAAGATGACGATAAGCGTCTTCCAAAGCCGCCTCCATTTCCTCTGGCGCCAACTCAAGTGTAAAAATCTCTTGGTGGTTTTCTTTTTTGCGTTCTATTAGCTTCATGACGACCCTTTTTCTCCTCTGGTTTTATTCTTTACGCAACTCGATATGCAATTCTTTTAACTGTTCTTCGGAAACGGGTGAGGGAGCTTCAAATAACATATCAACCGCATTTTGATTCTTGGGGAAAGGAATTACCTCACGAATGTTCTCCGCGCCTGACAGCAACATCACCAAACGATCCAAGCCGATGGCAATGCCACCATGAGGCGGCGCGCCG
>WRNG01000006.1 GCA_009776735.1 Dehalococcoidia bacterium
TACTAGATTGTTTATAAATGCAGTATTTTGGATTTTACGCACCGGTGCTCCATGGAGAGATTTGCCTCCGGATTATGGAAACTGGAACACTGTACAGCGTCGTTTTTGTCGTTGGCGAGATAAAGGCATTTGGGAAAAATTGCTTGAGGCACTTATCTGTGAGCCAGACTTTGAATGGCTCATGATAGATGCCAGTCATGTTAAAGTACACCCTCATGCATCAGGAGCTGTGGGAGGGAACCAGGATATGGAACGTACAAAAGGGGGCTCAATTCCAAGATACATTTGGCCGTGGATGCGCATGGTATGCCAGTCAGAATATTTGTTACAGCAGGTACCACAGCGGATTGTCGGCTTGGGGAGAAATTGATGGAAGGCATTGATGCCGAAGTGCTATTGGGAGATCGCGGATATGATACCAACTCAATAGTAGCTAAAGCAACGGCTGCAGGAATGCAGGTAGTAATCCCTGCCAAGAAGAATCGCAAAGCAAAACGTGAATATGATGAGTATCTGTATAAGTTGCGTCATTTGGTTGAGAATGCTTTTCTTGCACTCAAACGCTGGAGAGGTATTGCTACCAGATATGCCAAGAACACATCGTCATTCTTGGCTGCAGTGCAAATACGTTGTGTTGCCATTTGGCTTGGTGTTCTGGCATGACCATTGTCGACGAAATCTAATGAAAGACAACAAAAACACCGATATTGGAGTTTTTGAGCATTATCTAACTGTATGGGTAATTCTCTGCATAGTTATAGGGATAGCTATCGGTAGATTCCTGCCAAACATCCCGCAATTCTTGATGCGTTTTGAATATGCAAATGTGTCGATACCTATTTCACTTCTAATTTGGGGCATGATTTATCCCATGATGTTAAAAATAGACTTTGTTAGCATAAAGGATGTCGGTAAAAACCCTAAAGGTTTATTCATAACATGGGCTGTCAATTGGCTGATTAAACCATTTACCATGTTTGGAATTGCCTATTTGTTTTTCAATATTTTATTTGCTAATTATATAACTTCAGAACTCGCAAAAGGTTATTTTGCTGGGGCGGTTTTGTTAGGTGCTGCTCCCTGTACTGCGATGGTTTTTGTTTGGAGTCATTTAACCAAAGGGAATGCCGCATACACGCTGATACAAGTTGCTACAAATGACTTGATTATCATTATAGCCTATGTTCCAATCGTAGGATTGTTACTTAACGTAAGCGGAATCTCGATACCATTTGATACATTAATTCTGTCGGTACTACTATTTGTTGTGATACCATTGTTAGGGGGAGTTTTTACGCGAAGGATTATGGTTAGAAATAAAGGTAAACATTATTTTGAAAATCGATTCATCCCGCGTTTTAAAAACATGACTGTTGTCGGTCTCTTGTTGACACTGGTAATCGTTTTTTCCTTTCAAGGGAGCATAATTCTACAGAACCCCCTGCATATTGGGTTGATTGCTATTCCACTTATTATGCAAACGTTATTAATGTTTTTTATTGCCTATTCCGTAAGCAAGGCTTTGGGTCTTCCCCACAATATAGCTGCTCCGGCAGGAATGATAGGTGCCTCGAATTTTTTTGAGTTGTCAGTTGTGGTAGCTATCACACTGTTTGGTATGAATAGCCCTGCGGTCCTTGCTACAACTGTTGGTGTTTTGGTAGAAGTTCCGTTGATGCTTGTGCTTGTCAGTATTGCAAACAAGACCAGAGACAAGTTTTGAGATGATAATTAAAATCGGTCTTTAATGCTCTTACGCGAGAAAACGCGTTTCCAAGTGCCGCCTTTGCGTCTCATCTCAATCAGGCGCGGAATGTAATTAATGAAAGGAATTAGAATAATTAGCGTAATAAAGATGACATAGCGACCATTATGGTAGATGAGCCATGAAATAAGAGGAAAACTGAGCATAGCAAGACCATAACTGATAGTGGGGACACGGGTAATTGCCAAAAGAATAGCGAAGAGTGCGATTCCGAATAACCAGCCCCAAGGGATGAAATAAAGCACTGCACCAATGACAGTGGCTCCTCCTTTACCTCCTTTAAATTTCAACCAAACAGGGAAATTATGGCCAATAACAGCAATAAAACCAGATGCCATCTCAATGTACAGCCACCAACCGGGAGTGACTTCTAAATGACGTCCCAGTAAATGTGCCAAAGCGACCGCCGCCATACCTTTGCCTATATCACATAATAAGACGACAACACCATAAATAAATCCTAAGTAATAAATACTGTTCATTGCCCCCATGTTACGACTTCCCACCGCTCGAATATCAATTCCCTTGCGCAATCTCCCCATGATATAGGCACTGGGGAGCGAGCCAATGAAGTAGGCTGCGGTTACAGCAATAGCGGCGCCCAATTGAGTGTTCATTAATTATTATTCTCCTCAAAATCAACGATGGTTTCCGTCTGCGCAAAATCAATGATATTTAGACGCAGTTTTGTTTCACCGTTCCAATCGTCAAGTTCAAGATTATATACTATGTCCAGCAGAACTTGTACTTCGTCACAGCGTTCTCCTAAACCAAAAGCCACCGCGTTCCAGAAATTGTCTCCTTGTTTTAGCTTAAGACGCAGATGCGATTCGTTGGCCCCCATTGTACGGAAGTCAGTGACCTGAACACCGCGGCTAAGGAATACCGGAGCAGTGTTGCCAGCTCCAAAAGGTGATAATTGTTGGATTTTGGCGTAGGTTTCAAAGGTCATTCTATTTAGGGGGACAATAGCGTCAATTTCAATTTGAGGACGCAAGTCAAGCCCTGAAAGCTGTTGGCCTGCAATATGTTGCAGTTTGGCCTCCAGTTGCGGGAGGTTGGCTTTCGGCAATGAAAATCCCGCAGCTTGGGCGTGTCCACCAAAGCGCGTCAGCAAATCAGAACACTGCGATAAAGCTGCGGTTATATTGAATTCAGGTATGCTACGACAGCTACCGTAGCACATGTCTGCTCCTGTTTGCAGAACGATGACGGGATGGTAATACTCATCACATAGTTTTCCCGCAACCAGACCGATAATACCGCGAACATAGCTTTCGTTGTGAACCAGCAAAAGCGGAGAGACGCCTTTTTCGCGAACCTGTTCTTGGGCGCAACTCACCGCTTCTACAGTAAGACGTTGGCGCTCACTGTTTTGCGCGATTAAAATGGTAGCCAATTCGTTCGCTTTTTGAGCTGAGTCAGTTACCAGCAGTTCATAGGAAGTGTTAGCGTGCTCAAGCCGGCCTGCGGCATTGAGGCGCGGCGCTAAAACGAAAGAAATATCTTGAGTATCGATTTGCCGCAAGTCCATGGAAGATAATGAGGCTAAACTTTGCAACCCCAAAATCGAGGTGGTTTTCAGACGTTCTAAGCCAGCTTTTACAAGATAACGGTTTTCGCGTGTAAGAGGCATCAAATCGGCTACCGTGCCGAGAGCGACCAAATCAAGGAATTCGTCAGTTTCCTTTTCGCGTCCGAGTCCCTGATATAACGCCTGAAGCAGTTTATAAGCCACTCCAGCGCCGGACAATTCCTTAAAAGGGTACCGTGATTCATTTAACTTGGGATCGATCACTGCCACAGCCTGAGGCAAATTCGCAGGTGGCAAATGGTGGTCGGTGATAATAATATCCATTGATGGGCTCAAAGGATGCCGTTCTCTTTTAGGTTGTGATATTCCACTAATACCACAATCAACAGTGATTACCAGTGTTGCACCTAACTTTTTGAGTTCTTCAAGTGCCGTTAGATTGAGCCCGTGACCTTCATGGAGGCGGTGCGGAATGTAGGGAACGACGCGCCCCCCCAGCCTTTCTAATCCTTTTACGAGAATAGCGGTGGCACTTACGCCGTCGACATCGAAATCGCCGTAAATGGCGATTTGCTCACCTCTCAATATCGCTTGTTGGATACGTTGCACTGCTTTGTGCATGTCGCTAAGAGTCCATGGATCTCCGCACAAGCTTTTATCTATGTGCAAAAAAGAATCGGCTTCTGAGAGCGTTTCGATTCCACGATTGTAGAGCAATTGAGTTATAAGGGGAGGATAAACCTCCCGCAGAGGATGTCCCTGTGGGAAAAGAGGTGATATCTTCCAGCGGTTTCGCGTCATGCCTTTCCCTCACTATAACGCCCGATGATAAGTGTTGAGTTGTGTCCTCCAAAACCAAAGGAGTTGGAAAGAGCAATGTCCACTTTTTGTTGGCGAGCATAGTTTGGCACATAATCCAAATCACAACAAGGGTCGGGGTTATGCAAGTTTATGGTAGGTGGAATGATTCCCTGATTGATAGTTTGCACGCAGAAAGCAGCTTCCGCAGCCCCAGCTGCGCCAATCATATGCCCGGTCATTGATTTGGTGGAACTGGCGGGAATTTTATAGGCGTACTCAGCGAAAACATTTTTTATAGCTTGTGTCTCCATTTTGTCGTTAATTTTAGTTGAAGTACCATGGGTGTTAATGTAGTCAATTTTTACTGGCGTTAGTTTTGCTCTTGTAAGCGCCAGTTTCATGGAGCGAATCCCACCCTCTCCGTTTTCTGTCGGGTGAGTAATATGGTGTGCGTCTACGCATGTGCCATAGGCAAGAATTTCAGCCAAAATCTGAGCATGGCGTTCTTGGGCATGTTCCAAGCTTTCCAATAAGAGAATTGCTGCTCCTTCGCTCATAACGAATCCGTCACGGGTAGCATCAAATGGTCGAGAAGCGGTATGAGGGGCATCGTTACAGACTGAAAGGCTTTTCAGAGCATTGAAACTAGCTATGCCAAGTGGATTGAGCGGGGCTTCGGCTCCGCCAGCAAAAATAGCTGGAGCATCACCACGCCTAATCATTTCAAAGGCAAGACCAATGGCGTCTGTTCCGGAGGCGCAGGCCGACATTGGACAAAAATTTGGACCCCTGACACCGAGTTTAATCGAGATCTGTCCTGCTGCCATATCGGCAATCATCATGGGGATTGTAAGGGGGCTGAGACAGTCCGGACCATTTTGTAGGAGGATTCTGGATTGTGCCAGCATAGTATTAACTCCTCCCATCCCGCTTCCCACGATGACCCCGATTTTTTCGCTGTCGGTTGAATTGATGGTTAGCTTGGACTGCTCCAGTGCTTGCGTGGCTGCTGCCACAGCTAGCTGAGAGAAGCGATCCATGCGTTTGCTCTCTTTTGGAGTCATATAGGCAGTAGGTTCAAAATTTTTAACTTCTCCGCCGATTTTGGTCTTATACAAAGACGTATCAAAGTGTGTAATGCGAGCAATCCCGCTTTGTCCACTTATTAGCCCAAGCCAAGTACTTGGCGAATCCGTCCCAAGCGGAGTAAGCATTCCCATTCCCGTAATCACCACTCTGCAGGTTGATGTTGACATAAGCATAAGTCACATTTTGTCTTTTGGGCGTACTTTAACATAGAATTAAGTAGACTGGCAAAGTGGAATGTTTTAGTTGTATAAAGAAAGTATTTGTTTCAAGGTAAAGTAGCTGAGCATGCCGCAGAATATACGTGTTGCGATAGATACACTTGGTTGTAAACTAAACTATGCTGAATCCGAAACGCTGGCTCATGGTTTGGCGCAGGCGGGGTTTTGTTTGGTTGGACCCGATGAGTACCCTGACATATATGTTTTAAATACCTGTTCGGTTACTCACATTGCTGACAAAAAAAGCCGGCACCTCTTAAGAATGGCTAAACGCCAGAACCCAAAGGTGTTCACGGTTGCGGTCGGTTGTTATTCTGAAATTATGTCTCGGGAGGCGGCGATAGACTTAAAGGTGGATTTGATTGTTGGCAACGCCGATAAGACGCGCTTACCCATTCTCTTGAAAGAACAATGTAATCTTACAGAGAATTGTAGGCATTCCCTGCTTCACAGCCGTACGCGTGCGTTTGTTAAAGTACAGGAAGGTTGCAATCGCCATTGCGCTTATTGCGTGGTGCCGTTAGTGCGCGGGCATGAGAAAAGTGTTCCAATGGAGGATGTGATAGCTACTGTCCGCGAAAGAGTATCTGAGGGGTATCGTGAAGTCGTGCTCACCGGCACTGAAATTGGTTGTTACGAGTCAAGCGGGCTCAAACTTAAAGATCTGCTGAAGTCGATTATGGATGCAAGCGCTATTGAGCGTATCAGAGTATCATCACTCCAGCCACATGAAATTAACCGAGAATTGTTAGATTTATGGCATGACCCAAGAATGTGTCGGCACTTTCATATTTCGTTGCAAAGCGGTGCCGATAGTGTGCTTAAACGGATGAAACGTGGTTACAACGTTTTGCGGTATAAAAATGCGCTTGAACTGATAAATGAAAAACTATCTGATGCTGCCGTTACCAGCGATGTTATCGTGGGTTTTCCGGCAGAAACGGAAGATGAATTCAGAGAAACTATTGAATTATGTCGATCAGCGCGGTTTGCAAAAATCCACGTCTTCCCGTTTTCGCTTCGTCGAGGAACAGAGGCTGCTTGCATGCCTGACCAAATTTCATCCGCCACTAAAAAAGAACGTATGCGACAGATGTTATTATTAGCTAAGGAAAGTAGGACGAATTTTGAAGAGCGATTAATTGGTCGCAAACTTGCAGTTCTTTGGGAACAGGCTAGGGACGGAATGCTGGGTGGCTATTCTTCGCAATATATTCGTGTTTATGCACGTAGCGATAGTCTTCCAAATACACTCCAAGAGGTGATTGCGGTTGGATTGTATAAGGATGGATTACTGGCAGAGGTTGTTTGACTTGAGAAGTGGTAAAATTGTATAAAATTCCAGCGGGGACAGATACGGAGGATTTTTAAATGCTGGGCGAGTTGGGTTTCTCGTATATAGGATTGTGTTATATGCTGATGCTCATTGTGCCTAACACCCTTTGGGCCTATCGCAAACCTGAGGGATACGATTCTTCTATTGAGAATAAAGCGTTTTTGCTGATTGAACGGGTGGGGCAGGTATTGTGCACTGTCACAGTTTTGTTCTTTAGTGATTATAATCCTCATGCTATGGAATGGTGGATAACATGGCTGTTGGTCTCGGTATCATTGATGGTTATATATGAGTTTTATTGGCTACGCTATTTTCGCAGTAAGAAAACTGTTAATGATTTTTATCGTTCGTATTGCGGTTTTCCGGTGCCGGGTGCGCTGTTACCGGTGTTGGCGTTTTTATTCCTTGGAATCTACGGCAAGGTGATATGGTTGATTCTTGCGTCAATAATTCTGGGTGTAGGACATATTGGAATCCATATGCAGCATATTAAAAACTTAAAGAGGAGAGGTTTAGCATGATTTACAACAATAAAACATTGGAAATGAAAGCAGCCATGCAGACGGCGGAAATGATGTCAGCCGCGGCACGTACGGCACCAAAAGCTTGTGGCATAGATTTAATCGAGACATTGGTGTTGGATGGTGATGACAAAGATAGGTTGACGAATACCATGCGAGATATTGGGCAAGCGACCAAAAGAGCCTTTTTCGTCCGCGACGCAGGTAATATCGATAACTGTTATTGCGTCGTTTTGATTGGCAGTGGGACCAAGCCTCGTGGGCTAAATTGTGGATTATGTGGAAGTATGAATTGTGCTGCTGCTGAAAGCGTTGGGCTTACATGCGCGATGTCGGTTAATGATTTAGGCATTGCGATTGGTTCGGCTGCAGCGACTGCCATGAATCAGCGAATTGATAATAGGGTAATGTTTTCGGCTGGAGTAGCTGCTTTAAAGATGGGGCTATTCTCAAGCGACGTTAAAATATGCTTCAGCATCGGTCTTGCCATTAAAGGCAAGAATGTCTTTTTTGACAGACCAGGGCAATAAGCTTTTTTAACAGAAACAAGCCGTGATAATACCGTGCCTGTTACTGAATACTTAATTTGAGCTAATCTTAGCCATAATCAGGTTAGCACAGTCGATTTGGTTGGGAATGTTGCCATCCTTGTCTTTCACTCGCCAAATGTCGGGAGTGATTTCGTCAGAGATATAGATATTTCGTTCTTCGTCAAAACCGAATTCCAATTTGAAGTCAATTAGTGTTAATCCCAAGCTGTTTAGTTCGGCTTTGAGGATGTCTCCGACTTTAACAAGTAAATTGAGGATCCTGTCGTATTCCTTTTCTTTTAAAAGACCTTTTAGAATGCATAAACGTTCACTGATAAGGGGGTCTCCATTGGCATCATCTTTCATGGTGACCTCAAGGTAGGGGGGGGCAAAAGGAATCCCTTGTGCGAGTGAAAAACGTCGGCACATACTTCCAGCGGTAAAATAACGCAGGATGAATTCCAATTTAGGAACGAATACGTTACGCACTTTCATTAGGTTATGTTCAATATCTGCTCCTAAATAGTGAGTGGAGATTCCGTAGCGTTCCATTAGCTTAAAAAAGTATTGCGAAATAATGAGACCGGTTTTCCCTTTGCCAGCTACACTTCCGCCGACATAGTTGGAGCCTGGGTCAAAAACCCCGTTTTCACCGGTAGCATCATCTTTAAACAAAAGATAATAATCCCCAGTAGCTTCATCAGTCAGTACTGTTTTTGTTTTGCCGTTATAAATTGTTTTCATTTATTCTCAACTTTCTATCTTATAAGTTTTGCAAAAAGCAAGTCCTTGTTAGTGCACAAACCAACCCAACCGCAATCACTCACCAATGGCGCGAGTCTCCACAATGCCACCCATCAACAGCATAGACTGATTGTGAATCGCCACTGTCATTATACGAAATAGCTAATCATTTTCTCTGAAAATAGGTGCAAGTTTAGTAACCGATTATTTTGAGAAAGTCGTTTATTTCGTTTTTATAATCATCGGGTGCATGATAAAAACAAAAGTGTTACTGGTGCGCGAAATAACGTAATATCTTTTGTTGGCGGTTGCTTTGTAATATGAGTAATTGCCAACTGATACTGAACTGTAGTTTGCTGTAGATGAGCCTATCAGGTCCTCAAAATCGGCCTTGTTTTCTTCGTAGGCAGCTATTGCTTGTTCAATTGTAGATACAACCTCAAACTTAATGTCATAACTACTGGAGATGGATGCTGCCAATACAGCCTCAACACCTTTGTCGGCTGAATAATTTGAGGTGGCATCATATAAAGTGTAACCTGCTTCTTCAGCTTTTGCCCAAAATGTATCGGCGTCAACTGCTGTTCGAGATGCTTGACATCCAGAAAGCATGGCAAATATCAGCACAGTACTGATGATTAGTGAAAACTTCCTCAAGTTGCCTCCTTTTAAAAGGACCTACTTAATTGTACCATAATTCGTGCCCCGTGGTATTTGAACCCACGGCACTTGGTTTCGGAGAATTGAATGTTACCACATTTTTGTGTTTTTTTCTATCTTTCTTCCAAAAATGCCAGCGATTTTTACAGGGCTGTGCATATATTCTCATGTACTACTGGGCATGCAAGAGGAAGCTGCTAAAATCTTTGATGATGAGTTTGCTCAGGAACACCTATCAGGAATAGTCCATTAGCAATTTATTAGATACTTTACAATAAACAAAGTATGAAACAACAACAAAATCGCCAATTTAGCTTTAGAATTTAACGCGCCTGGTGGGATTCGAACCCACGACACTCGGTTTCGAAGACCGATGCTCTAGTCCACTGAGCTACAGGCGCACGCATTATTTTGTGCCTAAAATTGCGATTTTATTACTACTAACCACTTTACGTAATACAAAACCTCTAATAAACCTCTAATAAACTTTTTCTAATGACTGTTCCGGCGCAAACTCGTCATCAAAGATTTTAGCAGCTTCCTCTTGCATTCCCGGTAGTACATGAGAATATATGCCAAGTGTAGTCTCAATATTCTTATGGCGTAGTCTTTCTTGTACCACTTTTATATTCACCCCTTGTTTAATCATGAGAGTAGCATGTGTATGACGCGCGTCATGCAAACGAATACCTGACATGCCTATCCGGTCGGCAAAACGCCTCCAGTACTGCGATATAGTATGAGGTGGTATCGGCGTGCCGTCAAGGCGACAGAATGCTAAATCAGCTTCTTTCAATTCCTTGCCCATTAAAATGTATTCAGCCACTTTGCGCTGTTTGTAGTTTTCCAACACAGAAATAGTGGAAGTGGTTAAGGATATAGTGGCTTTGCTCTTTTCCGTTTTTGGCTCGCAGAAAACAAACTGCCCAGCAATTTGATGTAATGAGCGGTTGACAGTGAGATAGCCATTAAGCAAATCAATATCTTGCCATCTTAATGCCAGTATTTCTGACCTGCGGAGTCCAGTAAAAAGGCTTGTGTAAAACAGCTCATAGTAAGGAGACCCTTTTAGTCTTACGATAAACTCCTTGAGCTGAGAGTTAGTCATTGAATGGACTTCTTTGTTGATTGGGACTGGCGGCTCTGTATTGTCACATGGGTTACTGGAAATCAACCGCTTTACTACTGCTGATTTTAAGGCACGATGTAAAATGCGATGGTGGCTTCTAACTGTTCGGGCAGATAAAGCGCCATCTTTTCCATCAAGCCGTGCGTCAGTGAGCTTTTTAGCATAATATTTTTGAATGATAGAGCCGTTAAGGCTTGATAGGTAGTGCCTACCAATGCCATTTATCAAGTGTTTTTTAATTACGTATTCGTAGCCTTGATAGGTTCTAGGAGATACTTGAAAGCGAGCTGTATTTTCAATCCAGTCAATAAGATATTCCGCCACAGTAAGTTTTTGAGGCTTAACAAATGAGCCTTTGTATATCTCATTTTGAAGTTCAGCCAGTCTACGCTCAGCTTCAACCTTTGTTCCTCTTATGTTTTCCCAGTGTTGTTTATACTTGCCAGTTGCTGGGTCTTTTCCTAGCGGAACGACTATTGTGTAACTTGTCTTATAGAGCTTTTTGATATATCCGCGCATATTTACCTTTTATCTTACATCGCTTTGGAATGCTATAGCTTTGCCCAATATGCGAAAGTCTGTTACTTCGTCTAAATTGACTTCAATGTCTTCATACGATGGGTTAGCGGATTGCAACAAAACGATATTCCCATACTGATAAAACCGCTTCAATGTGGCTTCGTCTCCAATACAAACTGCGGCAACTTCACCCTGTTCAACTTGTGGCTGTTCGCGAATAAATACAATATCGCCATCATTAATTCGCAAACCTATCATACTGTCGCCTTTTGCGCGTAGGATAAAGTCCGCTTGTATATTGGTATTAAGCTCTATGTAGCTTTCCAATTCCTCTTCCGCATAGGTAGGCTCACCGCAAGCTATGCTACCCAACACCTTAAAACGCTGGGTTGAAATAGGATGGATATTTGGGAATGAGTAAATATCACGCTCTATAGTTCCTGTTAAACGTGATAACGAAACTCCGAGCTTTTTTGCATATTCAGCTACCACGGAAACCTTGGGAGACCGATGGTCATTTTCATATCTACTTATGACTTGTTTTGATGTCTCAAGTTTAGTCGCCAAACCTTCCTGTGTTAATCCTTGTTCCTCGCGGATACGTCTTAAATTAGCCCCAAATGAATTAACCATAAAACCGCCCTCAATATCTTTTGTAAGTAGTATAGAGCTAAAAGTAACCAAAGTAAATACTTTTGAGAAAAATATTAAATTTTTATATCCAAATGGTTGACAACGGCAAAAATGGTGTTATAATAGCTTTAGTTGCCCGAACGAGCAACAGGAGGTTATAGTGGCAAAGATAAAAGAGTTTAGGGGACTTGTCTATGCGAAGTATGACAGCGAGGCTGCGTTCGCAAGAGATTTGGGATGGCAAAAGCAAAGGCTGAACAAGATTAGTAATGGGATTAAAGAGCCAGACTTGTTAGAGGCTAGCATTATGGCTAAATATTTGGGCGTTGAGCTTGATTACTTAGTCAGTATTTTTTTGCGTAAGAAGTTGCCTGTTCAGGCAACAAGCAACTAAAGGAGCCAAATAGCGATGGCAATTGCTGTTAAAAGGGAAGTTTACAGTACGAATGAGGCGGCTGTCGTGCTTGGAGTTTGCGCACAGACAATCAGGAATATGTGCAATGCGGGAACCTTGCCATGTATCAAATTAGGATTAAAAGGCGGAAGAACACTAATACCAGCTCGAGTTTTAGATAATTACTTAACCAATGCCTATATAAATATGCAAAAGGAGGATTATCAGCCGAACACAACAGTCATCACTACCGGAAATGAAAGAGGGGCAGGCTAGGCACCTGTCCCCCAATCAAACAAATACTGACCTGAAGGAGATAACAATTGAGTATAACAACTAAATCTAAATCGTGTCAAACGGATGGTAAAAAGATGAAACATACAGTTGAAGAGACTTTGTTATTACAGTGTGTGGATGAAATGGCCAAGAATGCCATCATTTACAGCATTGCCAGTAAGCTTGTTGATGCTGTGAGAGACTCGGTTTTAGATGCTAACTGCTTTGACAGAATTATCGAAGTCGCTAAGCAGTTACATGAGGCACGTAATATCACAAAAGATGACCTCTGCCAATTCTATGGTGTTTCTCAAAGAGATGTTACCGCCGAAATCCAAGCGGCACATAGGCTTTATTTAAATTTCACTGCTCCTCAGTTTGATGATGACAGTGAATACGATACCGAAGAGGGATACGACAAATGATTATCAGAATGGAAAACGGCGGAGGGATTATCGAGGCTCCATCACCTGTAGCAAAAGAAGGAGCTGAGGAATGTATCCGACAAATAGAGCAGTGGCTTGAAGAAAGGAAGGATTAAATGACCACTCAGACTTTAGTACCCACAAATGGTAATTACTCACTATCAGACATCTCTACGATGTCAGCGATTTTTACAAAAAGCGGATTCTTCACAGGCCTAAAATCAGAAGCTCAAGCGTGCGTAAAAATTCAAGCCGGTAAGGAATTAGGGTTGCCGCCTGTCTATTCCATGCAACACATAATAGTAATAGATGACAAAATTACTTGCGACAGCCATACACTGGCAAGATTGATTAAACAGTCTGGGAAATACACATACCGCGTAATCAAAAATGACGAGTCTATTACTACTATCAAATTCTATGAGCGGGAAGCTAACCAGTGGGTAGAAATAGGTGAAAACTCTTTTTCGATCGAGGAGGCAAAACGAGCAGGATTAACACGCAAATCAGTATGGACAATGTACCCAAAAGCGATGTTATTCGCACGAGCATTATCACAAGGCGCTCGCCAGCACTGCCCGGACGCAATTGGCGGCGTTTATCTTACAGAGGAAATAGAACTTGATTCTCCACCACTCCCAGTCCCAGTGGTGACTTGCACCGAAAGCCCAGCAGTGACTTACATCGAAAGCCCACAGGATAACAGCCCAGAAGCCGAATGGAGCGAGATAGCAGGGGAAACTACGCCCACACCTCCAACAACGGCTGAAACAGACAATACAGACTTTATAGACTATGTCACCACGTTTGCCAAAGACCGTAAATGGCAGGTACCAACACTGGTCAACTTTTTTAACTCCCATCAAAAAGAGATTGGCAACAGCTTAAGGATGACAACATGGGTGGGAATGAAAGTTTCCGATGTATGTCGCCACTACAAAGGGGATGAAATCAAGAATATATGCGACTTGATTCAAAAAACCAATGAGGCGGCTGGGAAATAACGTGAACGACTTAGCTTTGAACCATCTCTACAACATGGATTGCATGGATGGTATGGCGCAATTCCCTGACAATTTTTTTGAGCTTGCCGTGGTGGACCCGCCATATGGCATATCATCAGTGTCAAATGAACCGTGGGCACAAACAAAAACTAACCCACGTGGCCGAAAAGCCAAGCATACCTTTTGTGGAGCTGGAAAGCTTAAAAATCGCAATTTGAATGAGAGCGGAAAACGTGTAGAGGCATGGGATATAGCACCAAAACAAGGGTATTTTGATGAGCTTTTCCGTGTGTCTCGTAATCAAATCATATGGGGCGGTAACTATTTTCCGCTTCCGCCTACGAGATGCCTGATTATTTGGGACAAACAACAAGCGTTTGAAAATTTTTCGGGTTTTGAGTTGGCATGGACTAGTTTTGACCATCCGGCACAAATGTACAGGGAGAGGGTTACAAGCAGTGTTTCGGCAGTAGAACGTGTGCATCCAACCCAAAAATCATTGAGACTCTATAGGTGGATTTATAACCATTACGCAAAATCAGGCGATAAAATCCTTGACACCCATGCTGGAAGTGCAAGTAGTTTGATAGCAGCGCACCAAATGGGATTTGAGTACATTGGGTTTGAAATTGATAAGGACTACCACAGGTTAGCCACTGAAAGACTAGATAAAGCTAAACAACAAAAACCACTCTTTACTACTGGCATTGAAACTGATTCAGGCATATCCAATAGGCAATCTGCACTTGAAGAGGTTTTGCCATGACAAAACTAACGAAGTTATCACTTTTTAGTGGGATTGGTGGCAATATTTTAGCCTCTGAGTTTGCAGGGATCCAAACCATTTGCATGTGTGAAAAGGATAGATATTGCCAAGAAGTACTTTGGCGACACTGGCCGAATATACCAATTTTTGAGGATGTTAAAGATGTCACAATTGATAGTTTTAGAGAAGCAACAGGGCGCGACACAGTTAACATTGTGGACGCATCTTTACCCTGCCAGCCTTTTAGCACAGCAGGTAAGCAAAAAGGCAAAAAAGACTCCCGCTATCTCTGGGTGGAGACTCGAAATGTTATCACCGACCTTAAACCGTGTTGGGTTGTTGTTGAAAATGTATCTGGAATCCTCTCACTTGCCGCAGACGATATTTGTAAGGACTTGGACAACCTCGGTTACGAAGTCGGGATATTTCATTATGAAGCTGCGGCTGTCGGAGCCCCGCATAGAAGGGCAAGGGTTTTCTTTTTGGCCCACTCCAACTACGGCGGACACGTTCACGGACAATCTAAAAAGCTCACAACAAAAAGAGGGGCTGAGGCACTCTGTGAATCTGTCTCAAGCTGTGAATCTATGGCCGACTCCGACAGTGAATGGCAATTACAATCGCAAGGGAGCGAGCGCAACAGCGGGGAATGGATTAGCGACACAAGTGAAGATGTGGCCCACACCAATGGTAGCGGATGCAAAGAACAATTGCCCACCATCACATTTAAGGGAGGGCAAACGGGGGAGACATTACAACCAGTTAAATGTTCAAGTAGCACTTTACCCAACAATGACCTCCGGAAAGTTAAGCGGTGGAACAGGCTCACAGCGCCATCTCCAACGGTTGGAGATGGCGGGAATAATCACGGAGGAAGAGAGGCGGAACATGTCGCAGGGAAATGGCGGAAAACTCAACAGTGTATGGGTGGCGATGTTGATGGGATTCCCCAAAAATTGGCTGGCCTAACCTTTCGCTGGGGCAACACATGGGAAGGAGATACCCCACGCCTCATAGACAAAGAAACCGACAGAGTAAACAAGTTAAAAGCTTTGGGCAATGCTGTTGTTCCGGCGCAGATTTATGTGATTTACAAGGCAATTGCTGAAGTAGAGGCCGCGATATGAAGATGATATATGAAATGAACGGTGTTGATATATCTGATTGTCTCGAACGCTTTTACGGCATCAGGGCAGAGCAGATTGAGAAAACCTACTGGGATGATGGTGAGGGCAGGCAGTTTTGGCGCATACCAGACGGCACGGTGATTGTGCATGATGGTAAAGATTGGCTCTATCTAATCTCCGCTACTGACGAGAAAAAGCCATACCTTTATCCACCAGCAACGGACGAATGGCTGGAAAGGCTTACAAGAGAGGTATCGGACTTATCCTCAATGTTTGAACTACACGTGCTACAACACAAGCCTTCCTATGCTAACCCAAAGCCAACATATCAAGCAAAAAGCTTACCCCCACAACCTCTATCAGTAAGCGGTATACCATCGCTGGAGACTGTAACAGTAGGAGATGCTCTTGAATAATCCCAAGGTAGTTCGATTGCGCTCAGGGCATGACATCATATGGGACGATGTTGGTGTAATTGTGCAAGTGCGTAGAATAGATGACGATAGACACGATATAAAGGCTGAACTAACAATTTTGTATTCCAGTACCCCAAAGGATTCTAAACCTGTCCCAATAAAACAGTGGCAATTCAATCTATTGGCGGCCGAAAAGCGTGCCAGTGTTGTTAAGGATTTAGAGGCACGATATAACGCCAACGCAAGCGTTAACTGGTATTTAGTAATGGAAATTACCTGTTCCTTGAGCCTCGAAATTTATCGCCAAGGCGAAGAGGTTATAGAGCTGGATCCGTTTGCGTTAGATGTGAAAGAACCTGAATACATGTTATTTCCACTTGTAGTCAAGGGGCAAACCAATATCATTTACGCTAAACCGAATAGTGGCAAGTCAATTGTAGGGCTAGGAATATGTGCTACATGTATGTTGCCGTGGGTTAACAACTCAATGGGTTGGGATGTGCGGGGTAGTGAGTCGCGTCCGGTATTGTACTTAGACTGGGAATCGGACAAAGATGATATGGCATGGAATCTAAAGCGCCTTATTAATGGTGGTGTTCCCCCCGTAGCTCCGTTGTATCGCAGATGTAGTGCGACCTTACCTAAAAGCATTGAAAGCGTCCTTAAGTTAGTTGATGAAAAGAAGCCATCCTTAGTTGTCATTGATAGCCTTGGAATGGCGGCAGGAGGGGACTTGAATGCTACTGAACCAGCTTTTAGGTTTCTGCACTCTGTCCGCAAGCTTGAAACAACAGTATTACTAATTGCGCACCCTGCTAAAAATGACGATGGTAAAACATCAGTATTCGGTAGCCAGTTCTACACAGCTGAAGCGCGTAACATTTGGGAAATCGTAAAAACACAAGATGTTGGGGATGAAAGTATTGAACTTGGTTTTTACCACAAAAAAGCCCCAACATTTTCAAAAATACAAGAACCAATTGGGCTACGAATCACATTTGATAAATTGCCAATACCTAAAATTATGTTCCACAGGTGTAATCCTATAGATAACCCAGAACTACTCAAAAAAGCAGGGACACAAACACGCATACTCGAGTATCTAAAAGACAATGGTAAAACAGGCACCGATATTATCAGCCAAGAATTAGATATTCCACGTGACAATGTTAGGGTAGAACTCAATCGCATGAAGTCTAAAAATCTTGTCTATAAATTTGAAAATAATACTTGGGGGGTAGCTGCTTATGAATAGCGTAACAAATCTTGAACTGTTACGTAACATGTTACGGCGGAGTAAGAATTTCGGAGCCGTAACACTTAACCCCTGTAAGGGGTAGTGTTACGCCCCGATTTTACTCTTGTTACGCTGAGGCCATTACAGTCTGCGCAAAGCAGGATAACACGAGTGACCTAGGCATAAAAGTGAGGAGTTAGAATGATTTACCGTACCAGAGATGGTGAGATTGAACTAGAAATTAAACCGTGCCCATTTTGTGGCAAGGATGCACACTTGTCAACATGGGAAGTCCGGAACCATGAAATACATGGTGGGATTAAATGCCAAGCGTGCAAAGTGATGATGAGTGTGCAAGACCCAACAAAATCACGAAGGGAATCTGATGTTACGTTGATTGGATTATGGAATCAACGCTTTCAAGAAATTATGGAGGTAGATGATGGAAGAAATTAAAGGAGAAAACATATCAGATGCAGTTTGGGCACAAGACCTAAAGAAACAATCTATTTTGCTTAATGCCATCGAAGTAATGAATTGTGCTGTTGCTCAGTTAGGTATTGGTTATGATCAATTAGTTGAAAAAGCTATTAAATATCGCAAAGGCAAAGAGCATACTCAATGGTTAAAACTGAAAGAGAAACTTTTAGCCCATCCGTTCAACTTCATTGATCAATGTTTGATCCCTGCTGGTGATGATGTTAGCGAATGCATAAATAAGGGCGTTAATCCTAATGTCTAACTCTTTTACAGCTACTGCCAGATCGTACTTTGGGTCGCTAACTTCTGCCATGAACTTTTTGGCGTATTTAACATCTGACTCGCCATCAAAAGAGGAACCAATTTGCGATATCTCCCCATCAGTAAACTGTTTCATGAAGATACCTATTTCTTTTAACAAAGCTTCTCTTTTTTTAATAGCTTCTTTTTTTAATACTTCGTCGGATACCATCTTCATAACTCCCAAAAATAAATTAGGAAAGTATAACACAGAGGTAATGCAATGAATTTAGGAAACCTTATATCCGAACAACAACTACAAGACGCCATCGCTGATTTGGCGAGAACGTATGGCTGGATGGTAGCGCACTTTAGACCAGCGAAGACAGAAAAAGGCTGGAGGACTGCGGGGCAGTATGACGCTGTCGGATTCCCGGACTTAACACTTGCTAAAGGTGGCACTGTCGCTTTTATCGAGTGCAAGTCGACCATCGGCAGTTTGTCGGAGGATCAAAGGCAATGGTTTTCCGCCATATTCAACAACGGCAAAAACAAAAATTGCTTTTACATGTTAGCGAGGCCAGTTGACTGGGAGGATGGCACAATTGAAGGTTTTTTGAAAGAAATAGACCCTTGCAATAATTTTGAGCCCCTACAATCGAAATCTACGGGCGAAGGAGTAAAAGTCGGTGGATAAGATAGAGTGGAAAGAACATACAGGCAACCCAATAACAACAGCCTTTATGTGTGGGGTAGCAATAACTTTATTAATTAATCTGTTTGCCTTTCTTGTCAACGTGTTGTATTACGCCCTTACTAATGGCACGGACATCAAAGAGCCATTCTGGGTGTTCGTATCAGCACTTACTCTGCTCATGATTGTTATTTATTCTATTGTTTTGGTGTTTATTGAATTTCTAAAAATCAGAAAGCAAGAAATCCAAAAAGGCGCGTTAGATAAATGATGATGTTTTATCCAATTTTCATATGTAACAAAATTAGCAAGATTGTTACATTTTCAGAGGTTTTATAAAAAATGCCAAACACAGATTTAATAGTTGCCAATACCCCAAAAAGTAACAATATTCAAAAAGTGTTACATAAGACAGCAAGCAAAGAATTGGCGATCCGTGAAAAGTCCGGTTACAACTCGGACTACATCAACCACTTTACCATCGCCGAAACAAAACTTATCGGCAGTTATCTAAAAGAGCGCGATCGATTATTGATTTACTTGCTCGTGGATGGATGCCTCAGGGTAAGCGAGGCAATCAAGGTGAAACCCTGCGACATCAAAAGGGCAGATCCGCCATTTACTGGATGGCAGGTGAAAGTCTATGGCAAAGGTAAGAAATACCGGTATGTAGCTGTTTCAGCGAGCCTCATTACTATCCTCTATGCGTACATTGGCAAATCGCAGATTAAAAGCGAGGAGCTGGTATTCCCGATTAGCAGGGTGCAAGTATGGCGCATTATGAAGGCTGGCATGGATAAAGCGGGCATATCCAAACCCCCACGAGTTGGAAGAGTTCACGCGCTGCGACATTTGGGAGCGATCGAGAAACTGGAGAAAACCGGCAACCTTGGAGCTGTGCAACGTCAACTGGGACACTCCACACCGACAATGACAATGCACTATGCGACAACAATACAAACAAAAAATGATATCGAAACATTGGGGAAAGTTGATAACCAATGGGAATAAACAACTAAAAAAGGAGTTAACACAATGAACAGAGAAGAGTTAGATACTGCTATAGAACAGGATCGTATTTTAGTATTACCTGCCCCGATTGGCACGGTTATTTATAAAGTAAACACCGACTGTGGTGATTTTTGCAGGTGGCAGGACAAATTGACAAGTGTATGCAGAGAGTATGGTGAGAATATTACCTGTGATATAAAAGCAATTTGTCACACGATACACGCTGGTTATATTAAGGATACGCTAGAGTTGGATACTCTCCCATATGTCTTGCCTTTTTGGGGAGATACCATTTTCGCTTCCAAAGAGGAAGCTATATCACGCACTCAAAAATTAGTTGCCGCACATAGAGTGAAAATGTTGGCGTTAGGCTTCGAGATGGATAATAAAGGGTATTCATCTGTAAAAAAGAGGAAGAAGGGTTATGAACAAGGATTACAAATTATAAATGTATTCGGTTGTAAAAAAGAGGAGGCGAAATAATGCAAGGAGATTACAAGGTTTCAGATAATAACCACTACATAACGCAAACGCCTGAATCAGTGGCGGCTCTTAAACACGATATCAGTAAATTGGAAAAAGAGAATGAAAAACTGGCTGCCAAACGAGATGAGTTATCAAATCGCAATAACCGCTTGAGTAGCGAGAATGGCAAGCTACGACAAGAGAATGATGCACTGATTAAAAAGACTGGTGAAATGCACGATGACGTAAACGAGCTGAGATGCTTGTTAAGGCGTGGTGAGCGTGATTTCCAAGAGTCTTTAGAATCGTATAACGAGCAGACGGAACAGTATAACCAACTCAAAGACAAGTTCGCCGAGACTGCCCGTGAGCTACAGTTTTACAAAGATGTGGTACAGGGCGCAATGGAGAAACTGTTGAAAGAGAAAGAACAAGACACAAACTGGCAACCCAATAACAAAAATTGGCAACCCAATAACAAAACTGCTGATAACAAGGAGGTGGATTAAATGAATTATACATACGAGGAAGCTAAAAAGTATAAAGATGAAGCTATTAAACAGTACGATAAATTGGGGGAAGATGATGATGCCCCTTACGATGTGATGGAAGCTGTAAATGAAACCATCCAATATTTTACTGGTTGGGTTAAAGGCTACGAAGCCGCCAAGGCAGAATCAAAGGAAATGAACACTGAAGATAAGAAATGGAAGGCGTGGCTTGAGGCCACCAAAGCAAAACCAAAGAAACTGCAAGAATGTTGGGGAGCCGGCCACTCTGAATGTACGTTCCCGGCGGAGAAATGCAGATACAACGTGGAGTTACATTGGTGCAAGAGACTACTGGAGGAGAAATAGAATGAACAGGGTAAACGTGCGTTGGTTTGATGGATATTTAGAGACATTTGAGGCGACAGCGATGCGTTTCGGTAATGCCTATTTGTGGATGAGGTTATCTGATGGGCAAAATCGCCACATACCACTGACACAAGTTAGATGGTTTTCGCTGAGCCGTGAAAGCCATGCAGAACAGGATGGGAAATGAACAAGAACCTACTGCGAAAAATCAAAGCTTTAGCCGAACATGGAGGAACACTAGCGGAACAAGAAGCTGCACGGATTAAGCTAGAAGAGTTAATGGCGAAGTACGGTATAACCAAAGATGAGTTGGATGAACGCGAGGTAGACTCTTATGTGTTCAGTTACCGTACTTATCGTGATAAGCAATTGTTATTACAGGTTGCTTATAAAGTGATACCAAATTGGGATGGGTACAAACAATGGAAAAGGTTTTTAGTAATGGTTTGTACAGCAGCAGAAAAGGAAGAGATAGAAGTTCTCCATGAATACTATACACACCTATACGAGAAAGAGGAGAAGTGCTTTTTTATTGCGTTCGTCCAGAAGCATAAACTCTTTGGGGAACATAGTTTAACCCCTGATAAAGAACAAAAAAGAGAAACACTAACAGAGTATACGAAGCGGATACAAATGATGTGCAGTATGGATGATGGTGTTTTACCTTATAAACGATTACAGGAGGCAGAGTAATGAACAAAATAACACGTCGAGAAAGGTGTTCACAGTGCCAGCATGCGTATGTCGAAGCTGATGAGCATGGCAGGGATAGAGGTTACTGTGCATGTGGGAATCTCCCACGACCAGAGTACGAAGCAAGCTGCCAGCAAGCATTTAAGGCAAAGGAAAAAGAGCATAGTGGATACAATGCCAAGCTTGCCAGTAAGTATAAAGTATTACAGGGAGGTAAGGGAATAGATTATGGGAGTTAGCTTTTGCGTTAAATGTGATAGATGCGAGAACGAATTACATTTAACATATAAACCTTATCATGATTCTCCAGATTTGAAAGAGTGGAATTGTGCGGCCGGCGTGGCTGGGTCAAGAGCAATTTGCCCGAGCTGTACCATAACCATCAAAAAGAAGAAAGAAGAGAGGGAAGCAGAGCCGTGGGATATTAGCGAGATAAGACGATTTTGCCCATTCTGTGGATATGGTACAACCTTGATACAGACTGATTCCGCAAGTTTCAAAATCAGGTGTGACAATGTAAATTGTCATGCTTGCATAACAAAGGATACTAAAGAACAAGCCATAACCGCATGGAATAAACGAGTGGAGGTATCTAATGACTAAGAAAATAGCCACAATTACGTTTTATGCGACAGATTGTTGTAGAGGATGTAGGTTGCATATACCAAGATTGATGCTTTGTGCGATACAGCGCAGTTTTGTTGCACCTAGTGATTTATATTCACGCCCCGATTGGTGTCCATTAAAAATAGAGGAGGTTGCAGATGGCAACGTATAAAGAGGCACAACAGTTAGAACAAGAATTTTTGGCTGAAGCTACTGAAATTAAGCTTCGCACAGGGGCTATTGGGATGTGCCCTTATGCGGTAGCTATGTTAAATGTCAAAAACTGCAGTGCATTCCAGCGGGGCTACGAGCAGGCTATTAAGGACATAGCCTCACACAACGCCAAATACATCACAGACGAAAAGGCTATAAAAGCAATTATGTTAGGGGTTGGTGGCTGTGATGCCGAGGCTTTTGAAAGGTATTGGAAGCATGAGCTGGGGGTTATAGATGACAACGTATAAAGATGTTAAAAAATCATATGACAACGCATATGGAAGCTTAAACACAAACAAGGCTTTTTACGAAATCGATGCAATAGTTTTTAACTGTCGTACTCAATTAACTTGGATGGCAGGCTACAAGAAAGCTATAGCAGATGTGGCGCAGGTGATTGGTGTTAGTGATAGTTTCGATGCTTGTACTTACGAAAGCGAGGATGGTTATTCAGGGTTTGGTAACTGCCCGCAAAACTTGCTTGGTAAGTGCGGTCATGGGGTAGACAGAGAACAGCGCATAGAATGCCTGTATAAATGGCTAAATGAGAAGCTGGGGGTGACGGAATGAGCAAGTTAAACCAGTTACTTGTGCCAGTGATGATGACTAATGCTATGACAGACGGCGAAAGCTATTCAAACCTAAAACTGCCTGAATATCATAACAAACCCCCAAAGGCACGACCAAACAGTAAGAAAGCAATTCAAGCACGAAGGGGCAAAAGACGATGATGAATAAGGTGTTAACCATTTATCAGCCCTCTGCTTCGCTGATAGTCGTTGGGGCTAAGAAATTTGAGACACGACCTTGGCGCACACACTACAGGGGTGAGTTGCTAATTCATGCGGGATTGAAACTACCAGCAAAGGTACTCTATCCGTGGGCTATGTGGAAATGGAGAAAACTATACGAGGCACTTGGCGATAAGAAAATGGAGTTTGATGCTGATAAGCGTTTTCTTATGCACTTGCCTAGGGGTGCCATCATAGCCAAGTGTGAGCTGGTGGGTTGTCACAAGATAGATGCAATCCAAGAGTTAGAGGGTGCGCCATATGAGACAGGATATTGGACAGGTTTGAATTGGCACGACATCACCCAGCAGGAAGAGCTATTTGGTGACTGGCGTGCTGGCAGATGGGCATGGGAACTGGCGAATGTTGAGCCGATAGAGCCGATATTTGTATCCGGTAAGCAGGGTTTGTGGAACTACGAAGGGGAGATAAAGAGATGTTGAATTGGATAAAAGCGATTCTATATTTTCTCTGGCTACCTATTTTTATTCCGATAGTAATTATATGGTATTTAATTTTAGCTATCGCTAAAAAACTTATATATCCACTCAAATTGCTTACTAAACTAGTTAGAGTTAAAAAGATACTCATGGACAAGAAAATTCCATCAGGTTGGGGTAACTGTTTAGAGCTAGCATTTAAAATCGATGAACACATAGGTGAATCAGAGTGCATATTGAATAGATACACTAGAAAATATAATGGTTTGAAAGATTTAGAAGGGGAGAGTTTACAGACTATAACTCAAAAGATAGATGAATACAAAGCAAGATTAGAGTTATTACATGATATTAAGGGGGAATGATGGAATTAATAGAAATAAGTGAAACAGTAGGCTGTGAAGCCTGTACTAAGTGCAAATGCCACACATGCCTATTTGCCGATGACCCAGTAGAGGATTGCGAACTGATGGGAGTGTTTCCTTGTGGTGTCTGCAATGATTCACCTTTTATGCCCAGTAATAATAAATGTGAGGGGTATTTGAGGAAATGAGAATTGGTATATGTAAGGGACAAACAGTTATTGTGCATGATTGGGCAATTATCAATGGACAGCTAAAACATCTGATTGAGTACGTTGATGGGGGGATAGAAACTGTGAGTTGCGATGAACTGAGAATGTGTGGATCCAAGCGGCTACTGGACGAAGTATTGGATGATATCGGTGGAGACTGCGAGGAGATTTAAAATGTATCTCTTAAATGACTGTGAAAATCTATTGCTTGAATGCCAGAAAAGACATGATTTTTGTAGTGAATGCAAATGCCAAGATTATTGTATGCAACATTGGGATATTTTTTGTGAATTATACTCCGAAAATAATATACCTGAATCGTCTATAATAGTTTTTGTAAATTATTTAAAAATGTTAGAAAAGGAGGGAAATAAATGAAGAAAAGACTAATCGGTGTTTTATTAACAACTAGCCTACTACTATTCGGTTCATTGGCATTCAATAGCTTGCCAATTAATCCATTGATGGCAGACGTGATTGGTGGTGGATCAACATTACCGGGTGGTGGCAACACAGTAACAGTGGCAATTACGATTACAACAACTGTTACTGTCAATCCTACAATTACCCAAATAGTTACCACGCCGGCAGGGACGACTACTGTTACGGAGCATGAGTCAGGCGGGGAAACTACAATAACTGTGACACGGACTGTTACAACAACGCTACCAGCAGAAACAAATACAAATATCCAACAGCCTATTACGACTACAGTAACTGTAACGGAAACAGCAGCCAATACAACTACAACCATCGCCACAGTGACAGAAACCAAAACAGAGAACAACAGCAATGCTGGCAGTACAATGACAATAACAGAGACTAAAAACGGCACAGTAACCATTACAGGCGGTGTAGATGTTGAAGTACCTGTATACGTTTGGGTTATAGTCGGCATACTGGGTACAATATCCATAATAGCCGCATGTGGCTGGATAGTTACTGCGGTTAGACGGAAGTAAGGAGGCTATATGGACGCAATATCTACATATGACGTTGTAATTGACAAAATAGGCAGGAAATGGATTGAGGTAACTGTAAAGGGAAAACAGCGGACGTATAAGGCACAACTAGCTTTAGATGATATCACGAAGGATTTTAAAGTAGGTGAGACACACAATGTGCCTGCTAAATTTGAGGATAAAAGTACCAAATATGGCAGAAAATTTGAATTATATGCGTTAAGCCCTGAAGGCGCTGTAAAAGAACGAGAGAATATAAAGAGCAAAGAAGCTGAAAAGTGGCTACAGTATATGCGTAATAGCGAAAAGGAAGGCTACTACTATCAAAGAGCTGAGAATGAAATTAAGGCATTAGGCAAAGACGTATATGATAGTTATGCACCAGAAATGAGAGCAATCCATAATCGCATTACTGATAAAAAGCGTGAGAATAAAGGTAAACAGTGGATGGACTATATACGGAATAGCGAAGAAAAAGGTTACTTTTATGATCGCGGGGAACAAGAAATTAAAAGCCTTGGCGAAGAAACATATAACAAGTATGCAAAGGAAATCGAAGAAATCCGCGCACGTGTTAATAGCAAACAGCGCGAGGAAGCAGTTAAACGATCTAATGCCAATGCTAATACTACCGATATGTGGACAGAGACAAAAATGTTTACCGGTAATTTGATAAATAAAGATGGTAGGGTCTACAAGGTTTTAGGTAGCCATTATGTCGCCAGTGAAGATGCATGTATACATGGTGGCTGGGGCGATGGTTATACTAATAGGTGCCGTGATATCACTGATACAGACGAGGGGAAAGCAGAGTTAGCGCGCATTGAGGCTAATAACAAAAAAAGAGCTGAAGAAAAAGCGAAAACAAAAAAGCATGAGGCTATGGCAAAGGATATAAAAACCAAAGGAGAATGGATTGGTAGTGCTGATGGCAAGAAGCAACCATTTCCCAAAGGCAATATCATCTATGACGACAGCAATGTATATGGTGGGGGGATGTGGATTATCGATGATGGGAAAAATTATTATTTTGTAAAAAATAATGGAGCAGATGGAGATGATTGGAGCCTAAACACTATTCAAACTGCCGGTGCTGGGGCATATGGATGGAAAGTACCACATTCCGCCATACACGGACAATCAGAGCCTAAAATTGATACGCCAAAGGAAAAAATAGCTATACGTGATGACATTCCGGTTAGTGATGCCGCAAGAGTTTTAGGGGCTTATAGCGCACACGTTAGGTATAAAACACCTTTTCCGCCACAACAGAAAATCAGAGTTACAAGTCAAGGTGTTTACAAGACAAATAGCAAAATGCCGCGGCATGTAAGGCGAGCGATTAGCGGTAGATAGTTTCAACTCATAGTTGAATTTAAAGAGGGCAGGCATAAAAACCTGCCCCTTTTTTATTTGAAAATATTTTTTGAAAAGCCGTAAAAACCTATTGACAACAACTGATTTATGCTGTATATTATACTGTATAAATACAAAACAAGGAGATAACAAAAATGGAAGTTGCTTACACATCAAAATATGGAAAAATCGTTAAAATGTGCCCGGGATTGCATGAGTACTGGTACAAAGGTAAATTCATCGCCCGTGGTAGTTCAATCTGTGAATCTCCAAATCCGGCTTACAAACCCACTCGTGAAGATTGGGACTATTGCATGGGTTTAAGAAAATCGTAAATCTAATAAACAGAGGCTGGCGCAAGTCAGCCTTTTTTTATGCTTCGCTACAGCAAAAATATTTTCAAAATAACCTCAAAATACGGCAAAAACCTCTTGACAACGCAAGATTTATAACGTATAATATAAAGTATAAAAGGTAGTAAGGAGATAACAAAAATGAGCGAGTACAAATATACCGAGGTTGAAACTGGCACTATGTCGTTTGCGCAAAAGCTATCCAATGGCCAAGAAATTGTCCACATTACTGATGATATTAATACCAATTGGTGGGCATATTTAGTAGACGCTGGTTGTAGCAAAGGGGTCCATACAAAGGACGATTTACCAGACACAGCGGAATTTCTGGGTGAGTGGAGTGTTGACTATCCAAGCGAGGACGACATAGATGATGACAGTGATACTGACTATGATACCGCTATTGAGGATGCGCTATTTGATACTGCTGCGGAAATGATGACGCTATTTGGCGCAGAGCAAGAACGCTTTATCTCGGAAACCGGCAAAGGTAGGAGTGACTATTAAAATGGAAGGATTAAAGGCTCGAATTGACAAGATGATTTACGATTACAATCTGGTGGTTGTTGATGGAGACAAGGTCGGAACTTACACTGCAGGCGGCCGCCTCGCTGGAACCGAGGACGCTGAGTTCTTAAAGGACAACAAGGCCGCATTCATCGCCCGCATCCCCGAGTACATGGCCGAGAAAGCCGCTGAAGAAAAAGCCACCCGCGAAGCTACTATTACCTTTATTGCCTGTGGCTGGGAAGCTCACACCATCAGCATTGACACCCGCAAGGACGTAGAGGCCGAGCTGAAAAGGGCGGCAGAATACTACTGCAAGCTAGACGCCATTACCTATGAGAGTCTCTGTAAGGATTATGCCGAGGCAGTAGCCGCCAAGGCTGAAAAAGAAGCCAAGGCCGCCGCTGAAGCAGAGCGCATCAAGGGCATCAAGAACACTGCCGTCTCCACTGGCGAGAAGCAAGAACTGCGCAGCTATATAGCTAATTGCAACGACTCCCGTGAGGAGTGCAGCACCGATTTTGTGATTGAATATGCTATGCCTGACGGCACGGTGTTAGTAGACAGGCAACACACTTGGTAAAAAATAAACCGAGGGCAGCGGAGAAACTAATAACCGTGGAGGATATGGAGTAATGGATAAGCAAAGTCTATGCTTTCCGCTGACCGATGGTCTGATAAAATCATGGTTTGAGGAGAAAGTATGCAAGCCATCTATGTCAACAGAGTACACATGGCTGGTGCTAAACCGCTGTACATGTGGTTTTTGCAGTAAAAAACAGGTTGATTTTACTGCTGAATATGAGGCATTACTGCAAAAGATACAAACCATTCCATACGCAATCAGAGCTAAAGCAAAGGATGTGGAGATTTGCAAACTACAAAATTCCATGCTGGTGGCTATACCAGCAAAAGGGAAGGATTGATATGAGACAAAAGTGCAAATATTTAATGACCGATGAGGATGATGAAGAGGTTGGCTGCAACCATGATGACATTGAAACGATGTATGCCTTTGAGGCAACGATGAATAAGGATGAAGATGATAAATACTGTCGCGTCTGCCCAGATTACGAGGAGGAAAAAGAATTAAGATGAAAAGCTACAGAACGCCAAGAAATGGCGGAATATTGGAAGCACTTTACAAGGACATAAACGAGAACTTGCCGGAAGGTGAAAAGGTTGAGAGCCTTGGTTGTGAGATAAAAATGGACAAAGGGGATGGTCGCTGGCGCACACTGGACGGCAAATATAGTAAGAAGGAGGGTAAAAAATGAAAGTACTAATAGTTGAACCACAAAAAGCACCGTATGAGGCAGAAATCGGCGATAAGCTTGAAGACCTGCAAAATGTCGTCGGAGGCTATATTGAGGCAATTTGTCCCTTCGAGGAAGCAGTTGCACTTGTCTGTAATGAAGATAGTAAGTTTAAGGAGCTTCCTCTCAATCGTGTCTTATACGATAAGAAAGGCAATGCTTGCGATGTAGTAGCAGGCACATTCTTCGTCTGTGGAATAGACGGAGAAGACTTTTGTTCACTGTCGCCAGAACTGATGGACAAGTATAAAAGAGAATTTGCCGAGCTGGCGGCTATACCAGCGAAAGGAGAATAAAATGTTCAAGGTAATTAACGGCAAGAGGTACGATACAAGCACAGCACAAGAGGTGGCATCATGGGATAACGGCTTAGGTGCCAGTGATTTCCATAATTACGAAGAAACGTTATACCGCAAGCAGACAGGGGAGTATTTTCTGTACGGGGAAGGCGGACCGATGTCGCCATACAGAAAATCCACAGGTCAAAATACGTGGAGTGGCGGAGCGGCAATAAAACCACTGTCAATTGAAGAGGCAAGAGAGTGGGCAGAAAAAAAGTTAAGTGGAGACGAGTATGAGGAGATATTCGGGGAGATAGAAGAGCCAGAACCCATTGAAAAGGTCACTGCGTTTTCAATGTTAATGCCAACGGCAATATTAGAGACATTAAGGGAGAGGAAACTCAAGACTGGTATTTCCGTCGGTGACCAAATTATCCGGATATTAAATGAGGCTGGCTATAAGTAAATATAAGGCGCATCTCCATATTGGTGGTTGCGCGGAGAAATGACTTTGCGAAAACCAAGCAGGTCATCCTTCCATGTGTAAAATATTCAAGGTACGTATGTACGCCATAAACTGTACATCGCATCCTTCGTGGGTGCGTGGATTGAAACTTCTAATTTATCGAATACGAAACAAAAGCCTTGAGGTCGCACCTTTCGTGGGTGTGTGGATTGAAATTTATAATTTAACAAATTCAAGAACGTCTTGGTCTTGATATCGTACCCCCAGCGGGTGCGTGGATTGAAATTTGTAATTTGACAAACACTTTGATGCTAATGAGCAATTGCAATGCCCCCACCAGCATTAACAATTAGGTCGTCGGTGAATAACCGGCGGCCTTTTGTTTACCCAGCGGTTCTAATGGAAACCTAAAGGTAGTTGCTAGCTATAAAGCTATAGACTTATAATGTGGCAATCTAACTTAAAAGGTAGCCAAATATGAATAATGCAAGAGTTAATCAAATATGTGGGTGGGGCATGCTAATTTTAGGTGGGATATTTGTGATAGTTGGTATTATTGATGATGTTTCTTTGGCTAGGATTATTGGACGTGGCGTATTCAGTATTCTTATCGGCGGCGGAATGATATTGCGAGGTAACAGAGGGATAGCTATTAAAAACGCAGTTGATAATTTAGATATCCAGCAGTATTTATTCTTAATCCTTGGCGAGGAGTATTACAACAAAGCGCTATTTACTATCGGGCACAAGGGAATGGAATATGGAATTGAAGAGTTAGGCAGAAGAGGTGTTAGTAAAGAGTATTTTGTAGGCAAAAGCCATAAAAGCAATTATGAGGCTATAATTCATAATCTTGTTCGTATCCCGGAATACAAAGAGGCCGCGCTTAATACATTGGCCAATGGAGAATTAGGACAAGCGTACATTGATAATATTAAGGGCAACCTAGACAATAAAGGAATAGCAAAGCTATTAGAAAAAGCGTTAAAGGACGATAGCCCTCTTTCGTTGGAAGATAAACTACCTGTATACGATAACACTAAAAAAACAAATACAAAACCATCTCAAAGGGTACTTCCTAAAACAGCGCTATCAGGAAACGTTAAAAGAATATGCAGTATAGAATCGCCACTCCAGTTCTTCCAAGAAATATTTAGCAAAGAGAAATACAAAGAAATGGAATCACAAATTGGCGAGAGTGGTATTATATGCGGTTTTAATAACGCAATAGCCAGTGGCATTACCAAAGTTGAATTGGCTACAATGCATCCTGATACTGCCATGAACACAATTTTGTCACAATATGAGTGCGCCAGTTCTACCTAGCGCTGATTGCCCTTTTAACGCGTTTTGGCATTTTAGTGTTTGTTTTATAAACGCCTTGACTTGTAACTTTAATTTTAGGATTACTAAAAAAGTGTAATGGCTCCCCTCTTTGAGGGACAATATCTACGTCTACTACCCCCATTTGGTGCTTCATTCTAGCAGGTGGTTTTCCTCTTGCGTAAAAGGTTTCCTGCGGAGTTCCATCCAATACCTGCGCATCGCTAGGGGCATATGGCGAATAGTACGTTTTCCATTTTCCCTGCTCGTATATTTTTGTTAACCAAAATGCGCCTTGCCGCCAAGAAACAGACCCCTTTTTATCAACACCTATATCTCTCCTATCATCAGATTCAGGTAATCTGGGCACTTCCGGAACACGAGGTATCTGTGGCGGCCTGTCGACTCTATCAACCCTGTCGACTCTATCAACCCTGTCGACTCTATCAACCCTGTCGACTCTATCAACCCTGTCGACTCTATCAACCCTGTCGACTCTATCAATGCGTGCTAGTTCAGGCGGTCGATCAGTATAATCAATCCTAGCCAGCTCCAACCTTTCCGGCTCAATTAGGCGTTCGACTCTATCCGTTGGCTCTAGCCTATCAATACGCAGGGAAATATCTTCGTAGGATTCTATGTAACGCTCCTCTGCTCTTATTAGCTCTTTTTGCCTCCTTTCTATTTCAGATAAAAATGCTTTCACAGTACGAGGCAATACTAAAACACCAGATCCTGACGCATTGATACGATTCATACGCGCAACTCGCAAGTTATTCTCTAATTCAATGTGCATACGTACATCATCTGCTAACTTTGGATCAATACCATTTAATTGCTTCAGTAGGCTTTCATTATTGCGTGTTACAGTTTTAGCGCCATCTATTGCTTTTGTTAATTCCTCAGCCTCTTTTATTGCTGTTCTAGCTGTTTCTTCAGCTTTTGTGGCTTTGGATACAGCTTTTTCAGCGGTCTGAATATCACTTGCTGTGTTGGTGCTTTTAGCAATCTTAGTTGCTACTGCAGCTTCTTCTTTTGCTTTAACAGCTGTAGCAACTAAACCATCTGATTTTTTTAAAGCCTCATTAGCCTTTTTAACCGCTGGAGAGGAATGCTTAACGAGATTTCGTGAAAATATATCTCGCAACATGATAACAGGCTCTCCAACTTGCATGCTTTTTATTGCCGCGGCATTAGGGATAGGCGCTTTGATACCTATTGACGCAGGATCTACTCCCATAGCTCCAACAAACCTTCCCCATCTATCGTATCCCTTGTCACCAAATTTATTTACCATCCGGTCGAGCAAATTATTTAATTGTGATTCAGGGGTCATTACACTGACCCCATCTACAATCGCAGTATCGAAATATTTCAATCCATTTGGATTAGCGTTTTTTGCGATAAGCCATTCTACAGGGTCAACATCAACAATCTTTTCCCATACTCCCCCTCTTAATTCTTCAATGATAATATTTTCATTGACTTGCTTCATGCGTATTTTCTCTTTATCTTTCGCATTATTCTGGAGTATTTCAAATAGTGATTGCCCTGAAGTCTTTGGATTTTTAACTGCTAAATCAATATCATTTGCCCTAATACTACTCTTAGCATTTTTGTTCAGATATAATTCATCAATCCCCGAACCAATAAGCGTTGCTTTTTCTTTTTTCATCCATTCCATTACTTCGTTAGCAACCTTTTTATTTCCAAACACACGTGTATATAATTCAGATATCGATTGAGGTTTTATATCATTGGCAACAGTGTTAAGTTCTTTAGTAATTTTTGACGCTTCTTCAAACCAATTATCTTTAACTACTTTTAGCATATTTACTTCAATTTTGCGCCCACTCATATCCCTAACAAAATATGTAACTCTCTTGCCGTCATCCCCTATAATTGGTATTAAATTAGAGCCAGATGGTATTAGGTTTTCCTCTTCAATCCATTGTTTATATTGTTTAAACCCTTCATACGCCGCGGCACCACCTTCCCCTTTCTTGAATTGCGCGATGGCCATTCTTTCCATTTCTTTCGTGCTTTTAGCCGACTCAACAGCCTTAGGAAGCTCTGTGATATCATCTACGTATATCATATTAAAGGATGGCGTTGCTCTGGCTTTTCCGATGATGGTTTTCCCATCCACTAAACTAACAACGTTTGTTCCATCTGGAATATATCCAACGACTAATTTTAATTCCTTCTTTGGAGTTACTAACTTTCTATTCGCATCAACAATTGAACCTTCTTTGGGGATTACAAGTTCACTGCCTGTATTTGAGTGGATAATTGTTCCATCAGATTGAAAAATGCCTTTAATTACACCATCTTCATAGAATGGTTGGCCTTTATATATACGTCCAATAGTTTCTGGATCGGAGCTATATATCATTCCGTCTTCGATGAAAGCTATCGGTTTGCCATACTTATTTACGATAATATTATCTGCAAGCGTAGGATCGATATTGATAACCTCTTTCATAGCACCCTTATTATCAACAGGTAATTTCATAGGCTTCTTTGTATCTACGACATAACCTAATAACTTTCCATCTGTTCCCATTATCTTTGAGCTGGGAGCAATCCTGCCTAATGCAAAACCATTTTTATCAAGCAACTTGCCTGTAGCATCAATCATCCCTAAGGGGGTTTCAGACCCTGATTTAAAAACGTATAGAGGGCTCTTTCCGATCGCTGATTGGTGTACTAAGTCATTCATCATTTCAGGCGCGGTAAATAATCCACCTTCAGCAACTGTCATACCCTTTCTAAATTCAGGGCCGAAAGGCGTTGATGTGCCTGTATAGCCTTTAAATACCTCATTCAATGGTAGGTTGCGGATTTCTAAGGTGCCAAATTCACCTTTTCCTCCAATCGGAACCTTGATATTTTTAACACCAGCAGTTTTTTGGGTAGTAAGGTCTCCCATAGCTCGCAACGTAGCCATAGCCTCCGCATCTGTCATGCCGGCAGGTACTTTAGGGATGCTCATTTTTGAATATGCGCCACCCCATATACTATGTAGAGGTAAGCTTTTATTACTTAAGATAGTCTCAATCGGTGTATATATTGCTCGTAAAGTTGATTTAGGATGTAGTATCAAATCAATTGGAGCCATTTGCTTTACCAAAGAAACTGTGCCAGCACGAGCCACGGCTGCCATTGTTCTTAATGTACCGCCAGAAGCAGTTTTAGCCGCCCCTGCCATTGCTCCCAAAAATGGCACTACAGACAGAACATCAAGCCCTATACTTAATGCCCTCATTTGTCTTGAGTCATGCTCCCAATTTCGTATAGTACTGTAAATAGGCACAGAGTTAAGAGCCATTTCCCACATAAACCCTCTCGGATCCTCGCTGAAAGCGAGCCCCATCTGATCCCAAAAACCTCTAACAGCATAATCTGATGCTCTGTCTAATTCTTTATACTCTGCGTCAGTCATTCCCCCTGTAATTTCATTGATATACTTTTTCCTGTCATCATCATTTATGCCTGCTCTACGCATATCAGCAGCTATATCTACTGTTTGCATGTTACCGTCTTTAACATTATCAATCGCTATTTTTTGTATTTCAGGCGGTAATTCAAGTGTTTTAATTACATCAATTATTTTACCCTCAGTTTCGCGCTTCAATTCAGGCGAGATGTCCTTATACATTGATTGCTGGGATTGCATACCCCACAGATAGTCAAATTCTTTTCTGGCAAGCCCTGAATATAATGCCAAGTCGTCCTTCAGTTTTTCGTAGGCATCTCTTGTAACACCTTTAAATGCATCAAGCCCACTATTTGGGCGTAGGTTGGTATTTAAGAGTTCTAATTCATTGGCGACTCTGCCCATGTTAATGTTGCCATTGTCATCTATCGCCTTAATACTCTCTAACCATTCATTAGTAATTGCTCGCTGCTCAGTTCTTTCAGCGTCTCGCTTTTGGGTCGCTTTGTATGCCTCATCAAAACCCTGCTCTTTATAGATTTTAGTTATAGCTTCGTCAGTGCTAATATAATCTTCAAACTCTTTCATATAGGCATCGTATTCAGCTTTTTGTTTTACCGAATACTCGTCAACTTTGGCATAAAACTCTTTACTCAAGCCTAATTTTTCATACTCTTTGTAAAGGTCGGGAGCTGTGGTTTTAACCTCCCCAAGCCACTCAGCAATGTCTTTACCTTGCTCCATTTGTTCGTCTGTAATGCCAAGGGCTTTTAATCCGTCATTTACAGTTAGCTTTTGTGCTACAGTAGTTGGATCCTCGCTCTGCGAATCAAGCACATTGTAGATTTTTACCCAATCAAGTGTGCCATCATCTCTGTTATAGATACCTCGCTTTTCAAGTGAGTCTATATTTGCAAGGTCTAACCGCAACTGAGATAAGTTATCTTGATTGTATCCGAGTTTGATAAACTGCTCGTCCGTAACCCCATCATTGATAGCTTTAGAAATATCAAACCCCTTCTCTTCAGAATCAGGTATGTCTGTCTCATATTTAACTAAAAGTCTCAGATTATCCATGTCTGTCTGTGTATAACCTAAAACAAACATAGAATCATCACTCACTCCGTCTCTTATGGCCTTACTAACATCAAAGCCTCCATCTGCTGTCTCGTACTGGATTGTGAGTTTAATACCATCAAGCCCTGCCTGTGAGTAACCTAATCCACGGATAAACTCATCGCTTACACCATCTTTAACCGCCTGTGTCACGTCAAATCCCGGTATGCTCTGCCCTTTAATCGGGACAGCGTACTGAGTCATAATCTCCAGTGTACCGGGAGCCGTAGCCACTAAAGCGTTATCGATATCGGACTTCGTTAATATATTGTCACCAAAATCAACGTCCTCATAGTCATTGGTGTAAACATCAAGATAGTGTACAAGGTTATTCAACTTATGCCACTGGTCGTTTAGGATTTTATCCTCTTCGGTATTAACGCCACCCCTAGCCATCAGCTCCTTTCCAATCTCATCTCTCTGCGCTTCCAGTGCCTTATAGTCGTCTTTGGTTATACCTTCTGGCAAGTCTCGCTTTTCAGGTTTTGGTTTATATTCTCTTTGCGGAGCTGAATAGCCGTATCCATAGCCCTCGTTTTTTAGGTCAAGCCCCAAAGCCTCATTAATCTCCTTGGCCAGCTTGTCATTCTCTGTCTTATTACCAGCGTTTACATCTTTCAATAACTTCTCAATGTCAATTCCACCCTTAGAATCAGAATACTTAGCCACTAATTCATATCGGGCAATATCGTTTTCCGTTAGTCCGAATGTGTCAATAATTTTCGCGTGGTCAACCCCGTCCTTAATAGCCTGCACGATGTCATAATTACCATTATCGTTTCTATACTTTTCAAATGTATTTCTGCCCTCGGCAACTTTTTGGGCATCAGAAATGTCTTTCTCGCTTACATTCCAACCATCAAAGTCCGATACTTTGATTAACCCTGCGCCTACTGCCCCTATAATGTCCAAAGAGCCGTCTTTAACAAAGGGTGATAGTCTTTCTGCCTTCCCCTTTTGTATTAGTTTTGCTTCCTCTGTTGCCTTTTGGAAATCACTACCAGAAACACCAAGCCTTCTATAGTCGTCCCAATTTGTAGCGCCAGAAGCGATTGCAGCCGCAACATCAATAGTGCCATCAGGATTAAAGTGCTGATAAATGCGAGGGTTTGTACTTGATGGGATAGTTATTTCCTTCCCGTTTTCAAAACGCACTCTAATGCCCTGCGTTGGATCGTAATTAAGGAAAGTCCCACCTATAAAACTGTCCCCAGCCTTCATTAAAGCTGGATTGTTTCCGGTAGCCGCTTGTACGGCTTGTGAGTCTTTAGACGTAAAGCGATCTATAAAAGCGCTGTCGCCTGAATTGCGGTTGGGTAATCTTCTTGTGGGAGATCGTGGATTAAAAATAACAGCCATATTATTACCTCTCTAAACATCATCCTCGATGCGCATAGTATTTATCAGGTTATTTACGCCAACGATAATTGCTATTACGGCCATAACTGAAACTAAAATATTTAACACCGGCGCTAATCCTGTGAATGCAAGAGCGCTGGGCATTATGTTTAAAATAAAAGGTATACAGAATGCAATTGCTCCAATGGAACCTACCATTACTCCCATTAGCGATATAAATGCAAAAAATATTTTTGTATCCCTATCATCGCCCTTGTATACATAAGAGGCAAAGGCAAGCGGTAGAAAGAAAAGCAAAACCATTCCACCACCTATTCCTACCCCAGCATTGCCTTGGTTTTCAATGACGTCTGGTATCCCACTACCAGTAGTATCGTAGCCCCAAACAGCGTAAACAGTCACATTAGCCTCAGGGATAGCAACGCTGGTCACAATGGAAGGTAGAGTATCAGTTCCTTCCAGAATTGTTACTTGCGTTAAACTCCATCCGGCAAATAGGACTGGTGTTAGTGTTCCATCCAGCAAAGTTTCAGCGTGAGTTGGGATTGTAGTAGTGTCAAGAGTATGATGTTCTCCAACTTCAATACCAGTAGCGTTTGGCGGTTGTGTGCCTAAATTGCCACCATTAACATCATAAATTACTTGAAATGTAATCGATAGATCGGCGGGAGAGGTCATAACACGATTTAAGCCTTGTGTCCCGCATGCTACGAATAACATATCTCCATAATATACCGATCGCCAGTAATTTTGTGCTGGCGCTAAATACAGTGACCAATTAAAACCATCGTCAGAAACCATTATTGCTTGCGTATTTCCCGAAACAGCTACAAATAACCCATTCCCATAGCATACTGATTGCCAAAGGTAATCAAGCCCAGTAGTAGATACAGTTTGCCAAGTAATGCCATCAGTGGAAGCCATAACTCTGTTTCCACTACCATTACTGGAAACAGCCACGAATAATCCATCGCCATAACATACCGATGTCCAATAGTTATTTGCGGCGCTTATCTGCGCTTGCCAAGCAGTGCCATTAGTTGAAGTTATTACTTGACCATTAGAAGCGACAGCTACAAATAGCCCATTCCCATAACAGACTGATTGCCACTGAGCATCAACAGGGATAGAATTTATCGCTGTCCATTGATTCCCATTATAGGAATACATTATTTTGTTAGTTGTACCGTTTGGAAGGCTAGAAACAGCTACAAAAATTCCCTGTGAGTTAGGTTGAAATCCATAGCAAACAGAAGACCAAGATATTGAGCTTGTATTTGTACTTAGTGTTCTTAACGTCCATGTAACCCCATCAGGGGAAGTCATTACGTAAGAGCCCGAAATACTGCCAGAAACAGCTACAAATTGATTATTGCCAAAGCAAACGGAATTCCAAGTGCGACCTGCCGGTATTTCCGGAGTAGTTTGCAATGTCCATGTAACCCCATCAGGAGAGGTCATAGCTCCATTGGTAGTTCCTAGTTGTGTGCCTCCTACCGCAACATAAGTTTCGTTGCCATAACAAACGGAAGCCCAACTTGATTCAGGCGTAGTCTGTAATGTCCACTCTGTACCACCACCGATAGCACTAACGCTTATCGGTAGTAAGGACGATACAACTAAAACAACCAGTAATCCTAACGCTAGTAGCTTTTGCTTAATTCTTTTCATCATGTGTTCCTCCCAAAAATTGTTGCCAACATACCAAATGTCAACGCAGCGGAAATAAGACAGAGGAAAAGGCGAACTATGAAGAATCCTCCTGTGAAACAGGAATAATTCCACAGAAATATCTTTGTTAGCCCGTCAGTTACGACAGAAAACGGCATTATTACCTGACTCCATACGCTTCCATCGGAAACTACTTGGAACCCCATCAGATTGTTTAGCCATAAAATAAAGTCTCCATTAGCCCCGCCAATGAATAACCCATCACCTATCATGCAGGCCAAGTGTCCACAGGTGAAAATAAATAGTACGAATAATAACTTATTGACTGTCATAACTGAATTGCTCTCCGTTTTACTATGCAAAATGCAAGGACAATCGTCATAGGAAATAGCCATACCCATAAAAGTAACTTAAGGGCAATAAATAATCCTGCAACAATAAATGAACCAGCTCCCATCCATGCCAAGTCATGCGTAATAGCATATGTAACATATGTCGTTATTAATAACAGGATTACCATTAATGGAAAGACGAATAAGGCATATGGCCAGTCTTTTGCATCGAAGAAGTCAGCAACAGGCTGTCCAATAAAGGGTATATTTGGTAACTGGTGAGCGCCAAACCCTGAAATGTCAGGGTCGTCTGGAACATCAGTAATAGGTTGGTTGCCACCTATACCTCCTGCCCCCCCGGGATTTGTAGTTGGCGGTATTCCGCCCGGATTAGGATTAATAGCCTCAAAGCGCACCATTGTTGCTGTGATTTGCGGATTGGTAGGCGCATTAACAAACGATGGATAAGCGTTATTGTTATTGCCTGAGGCATCTGAAAAGACTGATGGGTTATCTCTCCATGAGATATCTTGCACCAGTGTCCCATTTATCCATACCCTGTAGCGCTCCATATAAGGCACAGAGCCGTTTTGTAGTAACTGCCATTGGTTTGTATTGACTGGCACATTAAAGCCCGGTACAGCGGCTGAGTAGGTTATACTGCCATCAATTTCCCACATCAGGTTAGTGCCATCATAAACCAAAGCTACAGTATGCTCTCCGGCTGGTAATGCTGTAGTGCCAGTATTAGGAGGAGCGGTAATTAAGGCCAGGTTGAAAATTGATCCATCTACAGAGAACCATGTCGCTCCACTGCTGGTAGTCGTAAATACGTTACCGCCTGAGTAATTAGCAGGGTCAGTTCGATATTGAACGCGCACATAACTAGATGCCATAGGTTGTGATTTAATCACAAAGGCATATTGCCCAGCTGATAGTATTGGTTGAGTATTAAAAGTAAAAGTGCTTTGAGCATTAGTAATTGCGTTTGATGTTGCGATTGGGGTACCAGATAAACTGCTTGTCGTACCATCAAAAGCGTAAAGATCAAGCCAAGCTAATGTTGGATTACCAAGCTGTATGCTTGAACTACTCACGCCTACCAGTATGGCACTACTGGTTAACGTAAATGATTGCGCAACCCATTGACCGCCAGAGTTTAGAGCTGTTGTCGCATTATTTCCATTTACAGCGCCAGTCAATTGAATGGTGTCATTAGTAATAGCATACCCTAAAGCCCTAATGCTTTCCGATTGGTCATATGTCCAAAGCAAAGACCCTGCTTTGTTTAGAGGTAATGCGCCAACCTGTGTACTGTCAAAATAACCACTCATCTCAATCCTGAATGGGTTACTACCAATCTGTAGACTATTGCTATTGTTTGTAGTCATACCTGAAGTGTCGGGAAAGTAAGCAATTTTGCCATTCATTTCCGTGGATCCGCCGGCATACATGTAATAGTTCATAGTGTTGTACTGGTTAATATCCGGTACCCATAATAACCACTCGTTGCCGTAATTGAATGGAGGCATAAAAGCCACATCAATATTATTCCTATCAACAATTGCCACGTTGGAGTAGTCAGGGTTTATATAGAGCAAGTCAACTAAACTTTGGGCATTCAAAGTAAATGGGGTTACATTTTTAGCTGAAGCGTACCCATTGTTTACTACGTTTATCTGCCCTCTATAAACTGCATTTGATATGTTTGATGCTAAAATCGGATGGACTAAACACACCAAGCATATTATGAAAACAGCTAGAATATTGATTAACCGCTTCATTTTTTTACCTTATTCCATAAAAATGCGGCTAGAATGCCAATAATTGAACCAAACACCATAATGAGGAGCATTAATAAAAAGCTGTTCATTAGCTATTCCTCCACCACATGTTATGAGCAATCCAAAAGCTCAATCCTATGATTTCAACCATGAATATTGGCCACCACACCAAACCAAAGAAAGTACCTGTGATTAGTATGATATTTCCCATATAAAAACCCGGGTCTCCGTTGCCCCACTTAGATTGAGAT